>JAZNYY010000061.1:0-43321 GCA_045594645.1 Candidatus Fimenecus sp. | reverse complement strand
TGATGAACGCGTATTTGTACTTTCAGAGTACGGTGGATACAGCCACATTGACCGCGGTCACACTTGGGATGAGTCAAAGAGCTTCGGTTATATGATGTACGGAACAAAAGAAAAGCTTAGTAAGGCATACAAGAATCTTCACGAAAAGCAGATTATTCCGCTTGTAGCAAAAGGCTTGAGTGCAACGGTTTATACTCAGGTAAGTGATGTTGAAAACGAAGTACACGGTATAATGACTTATGACCGCGAGCATATTAAAGTTGATGAAGAAGTTCTCATCGCAATGAATGAGAAGCTTGTTTTATAAGAATTATGAAAACACCATCTAAACAAAAACTCAGAATGTTATATATTGTTGACATTCTCAAGCAGAAATCCGATGAAGAGCACCCGATGTCTGCAAACGATATTATGCATTATCTTCAAGAGGATTACGGCATTGAGTGTGAACGCAAAACAGTATATGACTGCATTGATTGTCTTATTGAATACGGCTACGATATAATCAAGTCAAAGTCACCAAGAGGGTATTTTATGGCTTCGTTCCATTTTGAAATACCCGAACTCCGATTATTGATTGATGCTGTTCAATCCGCTAATTTTATTTCTGCAAAGAAAACTAAAGCTTTGCTTAAAAAGTTTTCAGGCTTTGCAAGTGAATATCAGTATAAGCGAATTGAAAAGCAGGTTTATATTGATAACCGTAACAAATGTGATAATGAAAATCTGTTTATAATCATTGATATTTTAAATTCAGCAATTCTCAAAAGGAAACAGGTTGAAGTGACCTATCGTCGTCGTAAGGTTGTTGACGGTAAGCGTGCCCAATATGAAGAAAAGGTAATGGTTATTAATCCTTATGCACTTATTTGGTCAAATGACCACTATTATCTTGTGGGTAATTACAGTAAATACGATAATCTTATCCATTTGCGAATTGACAGATTAAAGAATGTTAAGGTGCTTGAAAGTTATGCACGCCATTTTTCAGAGGTTTCGCCCTATAAGACATTTTTTGATGTTGCTGATTACAGTAATAAGCACTTATCAATGTTTTCAGGTGATATCAAGCCGGTTGAACTGATTTGCAATAACAGTATGATTGAAGAATTCATTGACCGATTTGGCGAAAAATGTTATATGCGACCTTATGATGAAAATAATTTTCTTGCAAAGGTTGATGTAGCTGTTACTGAAGGTCTTGTATCTTGGATTATGCAATTCGGTGATAAAGTAAGGGTAAGAGGTCCAAAAGAGCTCAAAAATATGATTATAGACAAAACTACTTCGATTTTGGCTATGTATAATGGGTAAAATGATAAAATTTTAACAAATATCATTTTTCACTTGAAAAATATAGCATATTAGTATAAAATAACTAATGGTAAATTTTAAAATCAATATCTTTGAAAGGATGTTTTTTCAATGAGCAGTGCATTAAACAAAAAGACTGTTGAAGATTTAAATGTACAAGGCAAAAAAGTCCTTGTTCGTTGCGACTTCAATGTAAAAATGGAAAACGGCGTAATCACAAGCGACAAGAGAATTGTTGCTTCATTACCAACAATCAAATATCTTATCGCTAATGGTGCAAAGGTTATTCTTTGCTCTCACCTTGGTCGTCCTAAGGGCGAAGTTGTTCCTGAGTTCTCACTTGCTCCTGTAGCTGCAAGACTTTCTGAGCTTCTTGGTCAGGAAGTTAAGATGGCAAAGGATGTTGTAGGCGAGAGTGCACAGGCACTCGCTGCTGACCTTAAAGACGGTGAAGTTCTTCTTCTTGAAAATGTTCGTTATGAAAAGGGTGAAACAAAGAATGACCCTGAACTTAGCAAGAAGTTTGCAGACCTTGCAGAGCTTTATGTAAACGACGCTTTCGGTTCAGCTCACAGAGCTCACTCATCAACAACAGGTGTTGCAGACCATCTTCCTGCAGCTTGCGGTTATCTTATTCAGAAAGAAATCGAGTTCATCGGCGGTGCACTTGAGAATCCTCAGAGACCTCTCGTAGCAATCCTCGGTGGTGCAAAGGTTTCTGACAAAATCGGCGTTATCACAAACCTTATTGACAAGTGTGATACACTTATCATCGGTGGTGGTATGGCTTATACATTTATGAAGGCTCTCGGTTATGAAATCGGTACTTCTCTTCTTGAGGCTGACAAGGTTGAGCTTGCTGCTGAAATGATGAAGAAGGCTGAGGAAAAGGGTGTTAAATTCCTTATTCCTGTTGATAACAAGGTTGGTAAGGAATATGCTGCTGATACAGAGGCTATGGTTGTAGATTCTGACAAAATTCCTGAAGGTTGGATGGGTCTTGACATTGGTCCTAAGACACAGGCAATGTTTGCTGAAGCAGTTAAGGATGCAGGTACAGTTATTTGGAACGGACCTATGGGTGTTTCAGAATGGGCAAACTTCGCATCAGGTACTGTTGCAGTTGCAACTGCAATCGCTGAGAGTGGTGCTATTTCAATCATCGGTGGTGGCGACTCTGCTGCTGCCATTCAGAAGCTTGGCTTCGCTGATAAGATGTCTCACATCTCAACAGGTGGCGGTGCTTCACTTGAATATCTTGAGGGTAAAGAGCTTCCCGGTATTGCAGCTCTTAACGAGAAATAATTAAAAATATAAGGGAGGGCTTTTAAAGTCCTCCCAATATTTGCGAATAGGAGTAAATAAAAAATGAAAAAAGAACTTCGTAGAGCAGTTATCGCTGGTAACTGGAAAATGAATAATACACCTGCTCAGGCAAAGGCTCTTATTGAAGAAATGAAGCCACTCGTAGCAGATGCTGATTGTGATGTTGTACTTTGCGTACCTTTTATTGATATTCCTGCTGCCGTTGTGGCTGCAAAAGGCTCAAATATAAAAATCGGTGCTGAAAATGTTCACTTCAAGGCATCAGGTGCTTACACAGGCGAAATTTCAGCAGAAATGCTTAAAGAAGCCGGTGTTGAATATGTTGTAATCGGTCATAGTGAAAGAAGACAGTATTTCGGTGAAACTGACCAGACAGTAAACCTTCGTTCACTTGCAGCACTTAATGCAGGTCTTAAGGCTATTATCTGTGTTGGTGAAACACTTGAGCAGAGAGAGCTTGGTTATACAGAAACTCTTCTTAAGTTCCAGACAAAGATGGCTCTTACAAATGTAACAGAAGAACAGCTTAAAAATGTTATCATTGCTTATGAACCTGTTTGGGCAATCGGTACAGGTGTTACTGCTACTGCTGACCAGGCTGATGAGGGTAATGGTTATGTTCGTGCAGCTATTGCTGAGGCTTATGGTGCAGATGTTGCAGAAACAGTTACAGTTCAGTACGGCGGCTCAATGAACGCTGGCAATGCAGATGAGCTTGTTGCAAAGGTTAATGTTGACGGCGGTCTTATCGGCGGTGCTTCACTTAAGGCTGTTGACTTCTCAAAGATTGTTGCAGCTGCTTCAAAATAATTTATAAGGTGAATTAAATGAAAAAACCTGTAGTTTTATGTATTATGGATGGTTTTGGCTATAACCCAAGTGATTACGGTAATGCAATCACCGCGGCTAATACACCAAGACTTGACGAAATTTTTAAGAATAATCCTATGACTTATATCGGTGCATCCGGTATGGATGTTGGTCTTCCTGACGGCCAGATGGGTAACTCTGAGGTAGGTCACACAAATATCGGCGCAGGTCGTGTTGTATATCAGGAACTTACAAGAATTACTAAATCAATTCTTGACGGCGATTTCTTCCAAAATGATGTATTTATGGGTGCGATTGAGAATTGTAAAAAGAACAATTCTGCTCTTCATCTCATCGGTCTTCTTTCAGACGGCGGTGTTCATAGCCACAACACACATCTTTATGCTCTTTTAGAGCTTGCAAAGAAAAACGGTCTTGAAAAGGTTTATGTTCACGCACTTCTCGACGGCCGAGATGTTCCTCCAAGCTCAGGTGTAGATTTTGTTGCAGAGCTTGAAGAAAAATGCAAAGAAATCGGCGTAGGTAAAATTGCAACAGTTATGGGTAGATTTTACGCTATGGACCGCGACAATATGTGGGATAGAGTTGGTATGGCTTATAATGCAATGGTTAACCGTGAGGGCATTGCAACTGACAGCGCTCTTGAAGCTGTTAAGAAGTCATATGAAACAATTGATGAAGATGGCAAGTATCTCACTGACGAATTCGTTTTGCCAACTGTAGTTAATGGTGCAGATGCAATTTCTGCTAATGATTCAGTTATCTTCTTCAACTTCCGTCCTGACCGTGCCCGTGAAATCACAAGAACTTTTGTTGACCCCGATTTTACAGGATTTGAGAGAAAATCATTCTTCCCATTATATTATGTTTGTATGACTCAGTATGATGCTGAAATGCCCAATGTAAATGTTGCATATAAACCTGAAGCACTCACAAACACAATGGGTGAGTACCTTTCAAAGCTTGGCAAAACACAGCTTCGTATTGCTGAAACACAGAAGTATGCTCATGTAACATTCTTCTACAACGGTGGCGAAGAAAAGGTTTATCCCGGTGAAGACAGAGTTCTTATCGATTCACCAAAGATTTCAACATTTGATTTGAAGCCTGAAATGAGCGCTTATGAGGTTTGCGACGCAGCTTGCGAGCAGATTTTAAGTGGTAAATATGATGTTGTAATTCTTAACTATGCTAACTGCGATATGGTTGGTCATACAGGTATTTTTGATGCTGCTGTTAAGGCTGTTGAAGCAGTTGATGAATGCGTAGGTAAGCTTGTTGACGCAGTTAAAGAAATGGACGGCGTGATTCTTATTACTGCCGACCACGGTAATGCTGACAAGATGTATGAAGATGACGGTTCACCATTTACAGCTCATACAACAAATCCCGTTCCGCTTGTAGTTGTTGGTAGAGACTGCAAGTTAAAACAAGAGGGCGGTAAGCTTTGTGACTTGTCACCCACAATGCTCGATATTATGGGACTTGATAAGCCTGCAGAAATGAGCGGTGTTTCTTTAATAGAAGAATAATCTGACCATTATTCCCGCTAAAATAAAGCTTGTTAAATCGGCACACAGTGAACAAATTGCTGTGTGCCGTATTTTTTTAATCCCAACTGCACCAAAATATACTGTTATTGCGTAAAATGTGGTTTCTGTTGAGCCCAACATTACAGAGGCAACTCTGCCAACATATGAATCTGCTCCGTATTCGCTGATAATTGACTCAAAAACAGTTAAAGAACCACCGCCAGAAATTGGTGATAAAATGCACATTGGTAAAACTTCTTCGGGTATATTAAGTAGTCTACCTATTGGTGATAATAAAAAAGTGAGTATGTCAATTCCTTGTGAGCTTTTAAGCATCTGAACTGCTAAAAAAAGTGCAGTTAAAGAGGGTAGAATTGATAAGAACACATTAAACCCTGTTTTTGCTCCGTCAATAAATGTACCAAATACATCAATTCTTTTATACAAACCAAATAGAACAATAATTGCAACAAAAATTGGTAGAATGTAATCAGAAAAATTAATCATATTTGAAAAACCTTTCTGTAATTTTTGTCATTGTAATTCCAATTGTAAGAGCAATAACTGAAGTTATAATTGACGGCAACACTATTTCTAACGGATTTTTAGAACCGTTTTCTGCCCTGATTGTCGCAACAGTTGACGGAATAAGCCTTAATGCTGCTGAATTCATAACAACAAATAGAACCATATTATTGCTAGGTACGGTTTTAACTTTATTATTTTCTGATAGTCTCTTCATCGCTTCAATTCCTATTGGGGTAGCGGCATTTGAAAGCCCTAACAGATTTGAAGTGATGTTTAAACAAATTGGATGCAAAGCTAGGTCATCTTTTTTCATCCCTTTAAAAAGCTTACAAATTATTGGTGACATAATTTTTGAAATTATACTTGTTAAGCCCGATTTTTCGGCTATATTCATAAGTCCGTTCCAAAGACAAAATGTGCCCAAAAGTGTTATGCAAAGGTTAACCGCTGTGTTACCGCTTGTGATTATCCCGCTTGAGAGGTCAGAAGAAGTACCGAGAAAAAAAGAGGAGATTACCGAAAAGGTTATCATAATTACCCATATGTAATTCATCATAAAAATTACTCCAAAACAAATATTTTACATTGATTTTTATGCAATATTTTTTAGAATAATGTTGATTTTGTTTGCTTGATATTGTATAATATATCGAACAAATGTACGCGAGGTATTTTATGTTTAAGTTAGTCAGTAATTACAAACCAACGGGCGACCAGCCACAAGCAATCCAAAAGCTTGTTGATGGCGTTGAAAAAGGCTATAATGAACAAACTTTGCTGGGTGTAACAGGCTCCGGTAAGACATTTACTATGGCTAATATTATTGCAAAGCTTAACAGACCAACACTTGTGCTCGCTCATAACACAACTCTTGCAGGTCAGCTTTGTGCCGAATTCAAACAGTTTTTCCCCGAAAATGCGGTTGAATATTTTGTTTCATATTATGATTATTATCAGCCCGAAGCTTATATAGCAACAACTGATACTTATATTGAAAAAGACTCTGCGATTAATGAAGAAATTGATAAATTACGCCATTCTGCAACTTCTGCATTGTCTGAAAGACGCGATGTAATCATTGTTGCCAGCGTTTCTTGTATCTACTCTTTAGGCGACCCAATTGATTACAAGAGTATGGTTATTTCTTTGCGTACCGGTATGGAAAAAAGCCGTGATGAGTTAATACAAAAGCTCGTTGAAATACAATACGAGAGAAACGATATTAACTTTATAAGAAATAAATTCAGAGTAAGGGGAGATATCGTTGAGATTTTTCCTGTTTATTCAAATGATACTGCAATAAGAGTTGAATTTTTCGGTGATGAGATTGACCGAATATGTGAAATTAATGCGCTCACAGGTGCAGTAAAAAATGTGGTTTCTCATGTTGCGATATATCCTGCGTCACACTATGTTGTTTCACCTGAAAAAATGGAAGAAGCACTCGAAAAAATCAATAATGAAATGGAAATGCGTGTTGCAGAATTTGAAAAAGAAGGTAAACTTATTGAGGCACAGCGTATTCGTCAGCGTACAGAATATGATATGGAAATGCTTCGCGAAACGGGATTTTGCAAGGGTATTGAAAATTATTCTGCAATTATGTCGGGCCGAAAGCCTGGTGAACCACCATTCACATTGTTAGACTATTTCCCCGACGATTATGTGCTTTTTGTTGATGAATCACATGTAACATTACCACAGGTTCGCGGTATGTACGGCGGTGACCGTTCAAGAAAAGACAGTCTTATAAATTTCGGCTTCCGTTTGCCGTCTGCTTATGATAACAGACCTTTGACTTTTGATGAGTTTTATGCAAAAACAAAACAAAAGATTTTTGTTAGTGCAACTCCCGGACCATTTGAGGCTGAAAAAAGTGTGCAAACCGCTGAACAGGTCATTCGTCCAACAGGACTTCTTGACCCTGAAATCAGTGTGAAAAGCACAGAGGGACAAATCGACGACTTAATTTCAGAAATAAATATTCGTATTGAAAAGAAAGAGAGAGTTCTTGTTACAACACTTACTAAAAAAATGGCGGAAAATCTAACTGATTATTTATCTCAGCACGGTATTAAAGTTAGATATATGCATTACGATATCGACACAATTGAACGAATGGAGTTAATAAGTGATTTGCGTTTGGGAGAATTCGATGTTCTTGTTGGTATTAACTTGCTTCGTGAGGGTCTTGACATTCCTGAAGTATCTTTAATTGCGATTTTAGATGCTGATAAAGAGGGTTTTTTACGTTCAGAAACCTCGCTTGTTCAGATTATCGGACGAGCCGCACGAAATGCCAATGGTCATGTTATTATGTATGCTGATGCTGTAACAAAATCAATGGAAAGAGCTATTGAAGAAACATATCGTCGTCGCGAGAAGCAGATAGCTTATAATGAAGTTCACGGTATAGTTCCACAGACAATTACAAAAGATGTTCGTGAAATTCTTGAAATTTCAAGCCGTGATAAGTCGGGCAAGAAACGAATGAGCCGTGAAGAAAAGCAGAAGCTTATTATTAGACTTACAGAAGAAATGAAAGCTGCGGCAAAAATTCTTGAATTTGAACATGCCGCATACTTGCGAGATAAAATTGAAAAACTTAAATCGGAGAAATAACATTATGCATCTTCTTTTTAGCGATAAGGGATTTTGGCGAACGGCTATAAAACTTGCTCTGCCCATATCTTTACAGAATATGTTAATAAGCTCTTTTGCTTTGGCTGACACTTTATTTGTAAGTCAGCTTGGTGATGTTTCATTGTCTGCTGTTGGTATGATGGGACAATGGGGTTGGCTTCTTAATATGATTTTAATTGGAGTAAGCTCGGGAACATCAGTATTTGTGGCACAATATTGGGGCGTTAAAGATATTAAAAAAATTAATATGACCTGCGGTATTGCCACAGTTTCAGCATTATTAGTTTCAGGTTTATTTACTGTTATAAGCCTTTTATCACCCGAATTTGTTGTTAATATATTCAACAACGATAAAAATGTTGTGAGCGAAGGTACAGCATATTTGTTGATTGTTTGTCTGTCATATCCTGCGGTTGCAATCACTAATATTTTATCATCGGTTTTGCGTTCTGCTGAAGATGTTAAATTGCCGATGTATGTATCTGTTTTTACAACAGTTCTAAATATTTTTCTTGATTACGCAATGATATTCGGCAAATTTGGATTTTCTGAGATGGGCATAAGAGGTGCAGCACTTGCAACTACTATTTCTGCTTGGCTTGGTGTATGGCTTATTTTGGTAGTATCTTTTATTAAGAAAAATATTTTATATGCGCCCATAAAAGACAGTTTTGGATTTAACTGGAATGATATTAAAACATTTTATAAAAAAGCAATGCCCGTTATTTTCAATGAAACTATGTGGGGTGCTGGCACTTTCATATTCAACATTATTTTTGGCCATATGGGATATGAGTATTTTGCCGCAATAACAATACTCAGAAGCTTTGAAAATATTGCTTTTGTATTCATAATTGGTCTTTGCAACGCTTGCAGCATTATGGTAGGTAAATCGATAGGTAAGGGGAAAATTGAACGCGGGATTGACGATACAAAGCGTTTTATTATGATTTTCCCGATTGTTTCTTTTGTCATTGCAGTTTTGATTTATGTTTTCAGACCTGAATTAATAGGAATTTTCAATATGAGTGACAATATAAGTGAGGTCACATTAAATGCAGCAATGAGTATAATGGCGTTTTATGCTTTTGAATTTACAATAAGGCAGATTCCTTATCTTATGATTGTGGGAATTTTCCGCTCCGGCGGAGATACCGTTACAGGTGTAAAATATGATTTATTTTCTTTGTGGTTACTTTCTATTCCTGCAACATTAATTGCTGTTTATGTAATAAAAGTTCCGTTTACGGTAGCTTTTGCTGTTATGTATATATTTGAAGATTATGTAAAGACCCTGCTTTGCATTAAATATTATAAATCAATGAAATGGATTAAACCCGTGACAGTTGAAGGTAAATCAGCGTTATTTGATTATTTGCAACAGAAAGGTGTAAAAAATGCAACACGATAAAATTATAATCAAAGGTGCAAAAGAGAATAACCTTAAAAATATTGATATCGAGATACCACGCGATAAGCTTGTTGTGTTTACTGGGCTTTCGGGCTCTGGAAAATCTTCTCTAGCATTCGATACAATATATGCAGAAGGGCAAAGACGATATATTGAGTCTCTTTCATCCTATGCACGAATGTTTTTAGGTCAAATGGAAAAACCGAATGTAGAGTCAATAGAAGGTCTTTCACCCGCAATCTCAATCGACCAGAAGACAACATCAAAAAATCCCCGTTCAACTGTTGGTACTGTAACGGAGATTTATGATTATCTGCGACTTTTGTATGCACGAATTGGTATTCCGCATTGTCCCGTATGTGGCAGAGAAATCAAGCAACAAACTGTTGACCAGATTGTTGACAGTATTATGAGCTTGCCCGAGGGTACAAAATTTCAAATTCTTTCACCCGTTGTTCGCGGTAAAAAAGGTGAGCACGCAAAAGAGCTTGCAAATGCGTTAAAGGCGGGTTTTGTAAGGGCTCGAATTGACGGTGAAATGGTTGAGCTTACTGAGGGAATGAAGCTTCAAAAGACCTACAAGCACACAATTGAAATAATAGTTGACCGTCTTGTTGTTAAAGAGGGTATTCGCACAAGACTTGCGGATTCTATTGAAACAACAACAGAGCATTCGGGCGGTAATGTAATAATTGATGTGATTGGCGATAAGGAATATCTTTATTCATTAAATTATGCTTGTCCTGAACACGGTGTCAGTAT
Source organism: Candidatus Fimenecus sp. (assembly GCA_045594645.1). Classification (GTDB taxonomy): domain Bacteria; phylum Bacillota; class Clostridia; order Oscillospirales; family Acutalibacteraceae; genus Fimenecus. The sequence continues at coordinate 32,974 of JAZNYY010000061.1, read as the reverse complement.
GGATAAGCTTTCACCTAGAATGTTTTCATTTAATAATCCTTACGGTGCTTGTCCTACCTGTACGGGCTTGGGAACTTTTTTAAAGGTTAATCCCGACCTTGTAATACCCAATAAAAACCTTTCTATAAGCGAGGGCGCAATCTGTGCTAGTGGTTGGGGAAAAGCTGAAAAAGGCTCAATTTCGGCAATGTATTACAACGCTCTCGGCAAAGAATTCGGATTTAATTTAAAAACACCAATCAAAAATATTTCTGATGAAGGCGTAAATGCACTTCTCTACGGCACAGATTTTAAACTCAAAATGGCGCGTTCAACTCTTTATGGTTCGGGTAATTATATGTCAGAGTTTGAGGGTATCATTAATAATCTTGAACGCAGATATAAAGAAACGACTAGTGACTGGGCGAGATGGGAAATTGAGCAAGTAATGACCGCTTGCCGATGTCCCGATTGCAAGGGCACAAGACTTAAGCCTGAAATACTTTCGGTTACTGTTGGTGGCAAGAATATTAGTGAGTTCTGTGATATGTCAATTGTTGCCGCTATTGATTTTATCAACAATCTTGAACTGAGCGAAAAGGAAAGATTTATTTCTGAATCAATTGTAAAAGAGATTAACAGCAGATTAAACTTTCTGAAGAGTGTAGGTCTTGAATATCTTACACTTTCTCGTTCATCAGGTACACTTTCGGGTGGTGAGAGTCAGCGTATTCGTCTTGCGACTCAGATTGGTTCGTCACTTATGGGCGTTGTGTATATTCTTGATGAGCCAAGTATTGGCTTGCACCAGAGAGATAATGATAAGCTTCTCGGAACTTTACAAAGACTTCGTGACTTAGGTAACACCTTAATTGTAGTTGAACACGACGAAGATACTATGCGTGCCGCGGATTATATTGTTGACATCGGTCCGGGCGCAGGTGTGCACGGCGGTGAGGTTGTCTGCGCAGGTAAGGTTGACGATATTATTGCTTGCAAAGAGTCAATTACGGGTATGTACCTTTCAGGTGAGCGAAAAATTGCTATTCCCGAAATAAGAAGAAAAGGAAACGGCAATGTACTGACCGTAAAGGGTGCTGCAGAAAATAATCTTAAAAAAATTAATGTTGATTTTCCGCTCGGTTGCTTTACTTGTATTACAGGTGTTTCGGGCTCGGGTAAATCATCACTTATTAATGAAATCCTTTATAAAAACCTTGCAAATGAATTGAATAATGCGAAGAAACCATTAGGTAAGTTCGATGAAATGCTTGGTATTGAAAATCTTGATAAGGTAATTAATATCGACCAATCACCAATCGGCAGAACACCTCGCTCAAATCCCGCAACCTATACGGGCGTATTTACTGATATTCGAGAGCTATTTGCTCAAACTCAGGATTCTAAAATACGCGGTTATAATTCAGGAAGGTTTTCTTTTAATGTCAAAGGCGGTCGTTGTGAGGCTTGTCAGGGCGACGGTATTGTAAAAATCGAAATGCACTTTCTAGCCGATGTGTATGTGCCTTGTGAAGTGTGTGGCGGTGCGAGATATAACCGAGAAACTCTTGAGGTTAAATATAAGGGTAAAAATATTTATGATGTGCTTAAAATGACAGTTGAAGAAGCGCTTGAATTCTTTGAGCATCTGCCTAAAATTAAGCGTAAGCTACAGACTCTTTATGATGTTGGTCTTGGTTATGTAAAGCTTGGTCAGTCGGCAACAACGCTTTCGGGTGGTGAGGCACAGCGTGTAAAGCTTGCCACAGAGCTTTCAAGGCGCCCCACGGGTAAAACCATATATATCCTTGATGAGCCAACCACAGGGCTTCACACGGCAGATGTGCATAAGCTTATCGAGGTATTACAACGCATAGTTGACTCGGGTAATACAGTTATTGTTATTGAACACAATCTTGATGTTATTAAAACCGCCGATTACATCATTGATTTGGGCCCAGAGGGTGGCGACAAGGGCGGTAAAATTGTAGCTTGCGGAACTCCTGAAGAAGTGGCAAAATGCAAAAAATCATATACAGGTCAATATCTTAAAAAAGTGTTGAAATAAAAAGAAACCGAGGTTTAAACGACCTCGGTTTTCCTTTATTCATCAAAATATATTATTTCTTCAGAGTTGTCAGTTGGTATTTTTTCCGCATTAGGCGTTAATTTTGCTGTTCTTTCCCAAAGGTTTTCTTTGCAATTCTTAAATACAAGAAATTTATTCTTTTTAAGAATACTTAAGATTATTAGTAAAAATGTAAATCCACCCGAAATTGCTATCAAAACTCCCGAACCTGCTATCTTGTATTCAAATTTAATTTCGTGTTCACCAGCATCAACCTTAACGCCAATTAGTGCTTCTGAAATAATCAAAATTTCATCTTCTGAAAGTTTTTCACCATCAAGGTAAATATTCCAATTCTTATCGTAGGGGATAGTAGTAAAAAGAAACTCATTTTCTGCTGCGGTGAATGTACCTTCAATAACAGTTTCGTCAAATTTTGTGTATTCAAGCTGACCGCTTTGCAATTTTTCATAGCCTTCAACAAACACATCTTCATCAACTGTAAAAGCAATAAAATCAACGCTTGCAGAGGATTTTTCTTCTTTAAGTGGTAACTCAACAGAAATCATTTCTCCTGCTTCATGCTGACCTAAATCAAGAATATAACCATCTGAAACATTCATTGTTGTAGTGATTTTTGGTGAATAAACATTTACAGTATCAAGATTTCTTGAATAGACATAAATGTAAATATTTTCAGTATTTTCAGCAGTAATGTTTATAGTTGCCATAGCAGTATCATCAGAAGAGATTCTGTTAAGAGCAAGATTACCCATAAGAATACTGTCAAAATCAACATTTAAAAGATTAATATAATCAATTTCATAATCAACTAATCTGTTAAAAATTCCCTCTGTGCCTGTTGAAAGCTGAAATAATTTTTGTTGCGCGTCTACGGGATTAAGACAATCTACTGCGTTCCAATCCAATAAATCGTTAGATACGGGATATGCGATATTGAGTATATAATTATTTTTATAGGCAGTAAAAGTATCGTTTTCGCCAACCAATGAATAATAATTACCATCGCTTACCAAATTTGACTTGTCATAAATATATTTCAACGAGAACATTGAATTGAAAATCGGAGTTTGTGGGTTATAGGTAAAGCTGTTAATTTTATTACCATAAAGACCAATGTATTTCTGTAAATTGGCAACCTTTTCATATGCCATTGATGAAAAAATTGAAGCACCATTGTAATCGTACCAGCTTGGGTCCATTCTTGCACGCAGGTCTGATAATTCTTCACGATAGAAAAGTGAGTCATCATTGTCTGCAATATCATTCTGAAGGGCTTTAAAATCGTCATAATCGCTTGAAAATGCGGTTTTAGTCTGGTTTGCAACATAGTGGTCGGTATTCGCTGTAATGGTTTCTGCGGCTACTGAGCAAATAACCATTACTGACAATGCAAAAGCCTGTGCTTTTTTACTTGTAATAAGACCAAGAACTATGATGTGGAGCACAGTGAATGCAATAGTTATGAAAATAGTTAAATCATCAACATTTTTTGAGCCAAGTTCTTGAACTATGACAACAAACGCAAGAGTTCCAATTCCTAATCCAAGTATTTGTTTCTTTGAGAATTCAGTAACATTTTTGAAAGCCTTGAAAGCTAATACAATCAAGATAAATGAATATATAAATGACTGTCTGTATGGCAAATCATTGGGGAAATGAAATCCGTGCCAAGCAAAGTTCAAGAAATTTATGTTGAAACTAAAATACATTACTGCAAGCAGTACAACAGAAGCAATTTTTTCTGTTGCGCTGATTTTTTTTGAGAAAAGGTAGAGCGGAATAAGCAAAACAGTCAACATTCCGCAGTAAATGTTTGGAAGAACATCATCGCCGCTACTACGAATCGTCGGCTCAAGTGCTGCAAGATGATTTGCAAGGAAATCAAATATCGTGAAGTAAGATTCATATTCTGTTGGGGCAGTGCCTTTTGTTGCAGATGAAGCGCTTAAAATATTTGCTAACGGAATAAGCATAAATGCAAGTATTATACCTACTGAAAGTGATGAAAACGCAAATCTTACTCCGCTTTGTAAAAAGTATGAGTTTTTGAGTTTTGAAAAAAAGGTGTCTTTTTCAGCATTAATGTCTTTTCTTTCTCGAAGCTTTTTTGATGCGCAAGCATAATGATAGAGAAAATAAATGCAGGAAAATATACAAAGCATAAAGCCAATATAGTAATTTGACCATATTGCAAGTGCAAGAGAGATAATATATGTTTTGCATTTGCCCGTTTCAATAATTTTCTCAATTCCAAGAATAATAAATGGGAGAAGATACATTGCGTCTATCCACATTACATTCCAGTAATATGCGATAAAATAACCACAGAAAGCATACATAATACCAAAGGCTGCAATTGGAAAACCGTCAGTTTTCTGCGACTTTTTAAGATAATATGACATTGACATTGACGAGAGCACTGCCTTTATAGCAATCATTGCCGCAACCGCCTCAAATGTATTTTTGTGACCAAAAAGCAACACTATTAATCCAATCGGGCTTGAAAGATAATTAAAAAAGTTACCTAAAAATGAACTTCCGAGTCCGGTGTTCCAAGAATATATTAAAGATTCACCGGTTGTAATTCTGTCATATAATTCAGAGAATAACGGTCCGTATTGGTGATATAAGTCCATACGATAAACCGTGCCGTCACCAAAGGGAATTATACCGTAACAAAAATAAACAAGCAGAATTATAAAGAGAGAAGCCCCGCCTGAAATAAGTATATATTTATTTTCATTCAACCAATTGCTAAACTTTGTTTTCATTATATACACCTTTCAAAAAAAGTTATATTAAGTATAACATATCAAATTATTCATTTCAAGAAAGTTTTGTACTAAAAGGGGACAAGTAATCATAGAAATTACAGAGGTGATTAAATGGACAAAACCCTATTAGAAGATTTTAAGTATATTACTTCGTTTATTTCACCGAGAGTTCAAGGATACTTAAGAAAACTCAGTGAAAAGAATATAAGTGAAATTCAAGAAATCAGACTTCGTGCAGGAAGACCTATTGTGATTGTAATGGCATCTGGCAGTAGCTTTTTGACTGATAACGCAAGACTTTCATATATAATGTCTGCTAATTGCGTAATACCATCTCAAAACGAAATATTTGATACTGTAAATAAAATGTGCGGTTATTCAATGCATAGTCATTACGAGGATTTATTGAATGGCTACATTACTTTACCAAACGGCTCGCGTGTCGGTGTTTGCGGAACTGCAGTTTATGATAAGGATTTAGTTAAAGGTATTGATAATATTGACTCAATAAATATAAGAATTCCCAGAAATGTGCGTGGTGTTTCAGAGCCGATATTTGAAAAAGTTTTAACAAAACATCCGACTAATATTATAATTTCTGGTTCGCCCTCATCTGGAAAAACAACAATGCTTCGTGATATTGCATATCAGCTTTCATCGGGCAGACTTGGAAAATACCATAAATTATGTGTAGTCGACGAGCGTAAAGAGATATTTCCATCAAAAATCAATGTTGATGCATTAGGTCCGAATACTGATGTATTACTCGGGTTTCCTAAAAGCAAAGGCATTTCAATGGCGGTCAGAACATTATCACCGGAATATATAATCTGTGACGAAATTGGCAGTAGTCAAGAAGTTGACAGCATTTTAGACGGCATCAATTGTGGCGTTGGATTTATTTTAAGTATTCACGCAAAAAGCTTTATGGAATTAAGAAATAAAAAGAGTTACTACAATTTGGTTATAAAGGGTAATTTTGACAAAACAATAATGCTTTATGGAAGCGAAAACCCTTGTAAAATCAAAGGAATTTACAATTCATACGAGGTGTTGAATGAAAATTCTAATATTGACAGCTATAATGATAATTTGCTTGATATTGGCAGTTCAATCAATAAAGCAAATTAAGAATCACACCAAAGCAGTTAGATTGTGTGTAATGATGCTTGAAAATATTGAAATGCTTTTAGAACACAGGAATCTGTCAATTGATGCGATTTTCGATTATCTCAAAAACAACGGAAATTTTAAAAACTTAAATTTTGTTGAAATTTTCATCGATGAAATGTCGAGAAAAAATGATTATGAACTTGCAATTTCAAAAGCTTTGTCATATGAAAAATCAGAAAACCTTGATAAAGCAGATTTAGAATTGCTTAAGGGTTACTTTTCAGTAATGGGTAAAACGGATTTACAAGGGCAGATTTCAAATTGTAAGCTGTACAAAGAGTTTTTTAAGCAAAAATTAAAAAGGCTTGAAAGTGAAGAAAATATGAAATGCAAATCGACAGGAACATTTATAGTTGGTGCAGGAGTATTAGTAATTTTAGTTATAATTTAGTGGTGAAAATGGATATTACATTTCTTTTTAAAATTGCAGGAATTGGTTTGATTGTAGCTGTGCTTCAGCAAATGCTGTCAAAAGCAGGTAGAGAAGAATTTGCAACATTAACTGTTTTAACGGGAATAATTGTTATCATCGCTATGATGATTCCTCAATTAATGTCAGTTTTTGATGAAGTAAAATCAATATTTGATTTATGAGTATTCTGTTTAAAATTGCAGCAGTTGCTTTTGTTTATGTGTGCTTTTCAACTATTTTAAAATCTCAAAGACCCGAATATGTGTTTCTTACAAGAATAGGCGCGGTTGTACTTATCTTTCTATTAATAGTTGATGATATTGCAGAATTTATTATTAATATAATCGCTGCATTTTCTGCATTTAATATAAGTTCAGCTCATATAAGTCTTTTGCTAAAAGTTGTTGGTATATCAATTGTAACTGATTTTGTGTGCGATAGTCTTAAAGACAGTGGAGAAAGCTCACTTGCAAGTATGGTGTCAATCTCTGCAAAATTTATGATTTTGTATTTGTCATTGCCTCTTTTAAACGGTTTAATTATATTTTGTTTACAATTAGTTGAGTAATATGAAAAGGATTTTAATAATAATTTCTGTAATTCTGTTGTTTTTTTCTTTTTCTGTTTCTGCATATGCAACAGATTCGGATTTTGAAGAAATATGGAATTCTACAGATGAGCAAACAAAAGAATATCTTGAAGATTTAGGAATAGATGAACTGACCTTTGAAGAAATTTTTGATTTATCACCAACAAGAGTGATTGAATTTCTGGTAGACCTCGCGTTAAATGGCGGAGTTTCAATTGTAAAGAATATAACTTTAATTATAGTAGTGCTCGTAATTACTGCGATTGCAAATTCTTTTTTAAGAGAGTCTGACAAAATTGAGCAAGTTATTAACTTTATCAGTAATTTGATTGTAATTTCAATTGTAATTGCACCAATAAGTAGAATGGTTACAGATGCGGCGGCGGGAATAAAAACTTCAACCGTGTTTGTAAATGCTTATCTGCCTGTAATGACCGCAATTATTATCGCATCAAAAAATCCTGCATTGGCTGTTACATATAATTCGTTTTCGCTATTTTTGTCTTCTATAATTTCTAATGTTGCAAATAGTTTTTTAGTGCCTTGTATAAGTGCGCTATTATCATTTAATATTTTGTCATCATTTTCATTTGATAACTATCGTGAAAGAATCATAAAAGCAATCAGAAAAATGATTGTTATAATACTTTCGTTATTCTCTACGGTTTACACAGGATTACTGACAACCCAAAGTATTCTTGCAACATCTTCTGACAGTATTGCACTTAAGGGAATAAGATTTATTTCAGGTGCATTTGTGCCTATAGTCGGCGGGGGAGTAGGCGACGCGATTTCTTCGGTATTCTCAAGCTTTGTAATAATGAAAAATACACTTGGAGTATTCGTAATAATTGTTATTATTCTGATTAATCTTCCTGTGATGATTGAGCTACTTCTGTGGTATTTTGCATTAAATCTGTGCTCAATTGTTTCTTCAATGCTGAGCCTTAATCAGATTACAGATATTATTGACAGTCTTGCTTCAATTCTTTCACTTCTTAATATAATTATGTTTTTTGTGACTTTTGTTCTTGTAATTTCAACGGGCGTAGTAATTGTGATGGGAAAATAATATGGAAAGTTTTAAAATATGGCTTATGTCACTTTGCGGTGCTACTGCAATATCTGCAATATTCAAATTACTTTTAGCAGACTCTTCAATAAAAAAAGTTATTAATGTATTTTTTTCGATATTTATTCTTTTTTATACAGTAATGCCTGTGCAATCTTTTTTTAAAGAGGGTGTTAAAATCAGTGCAGATAACAGTGATATTTCTTATGAAGAGTATTATCAAGATGGATATGAGAATATTGTAACACAAGCAATTATTAATTTATGTAATGATTTAGGCGTAAATGTTTTAAGTCTTGAAATAGACTCATATATTGATAGCGAAGGTTATTTGAATGTAAATAAAATAACTATCAAAACTAACTCTCAAAATCCACATAATATTGAAGCTGAAATTGAGAATAAACTTGGATTCGAGGTGGAAGTTGAATGAATCATAAAATTTCTCTAAAAAGCATTATAAAAAAACTAAAGATTGACAAAAAAATTGCTTTGTTTGTTGTCATTGGCTTTTCAGCGATATTAATGATTTTCTTTTCTGAATTGAGCAATGTTAATGATGCTGAAAAAGATATAATTTCAAATTCGGAAGAAATGTCATCACTTACATATTGTGAATATCTTGAAGATAAAGTGCAAGAGATAGTTGAATCAATTGATGGTGCAGGAAAATCAAAAGTTATGATAACCTTGTCTGAAACTACAGAGTATATTTATGCCACAAACGATAAGGATACACGAAAAAACACAGAAAATTCTGATGATTCTACATTTGAAAATGATTATGTAATAATTGAAAACAATAGTAATGACACCGGACTTCTCATAAAAACTATTGAACCAAAGGTTAGGGGGGTAGCGGTAGTTTGCGAGGGTGGTAATGATAGCACTGTGCAACGGCAAATTTATTCTGCCGTAAGTGCAGTTTTGAATATCAGCACATCAAGAATATCAATATCAAAGCTGAATGTTACGGAGGAATAAAAATGAAAAGTAAAATTATTTTAAGAAAGCATTTATTAACCTTAACACTTGTTGTTGCATTAGGTCTTGCGGTATTTGTGAATTGGTATTATACAAATCAAGATAAGAATGTGACCGAGCCACAAGTAACCGATGAAGTAAATATTGGTGACGCGCAATATGTAAATTCGGATTCAGTAAAAAGCGAGAATAACTTTTTTACGGATGCTGAAATAAACAGAACAAAAGCACATGATAACGCAAAAGAATATCTTGAAGAGATTATTAATGACACATCAAATGACGAAGATACAAAAGCACTGGCAAGAGAAAAACTTGTGAGGATTTCCGAGCAAATTAAACTTGAAACAGATATGGAAACCTTAATTTCAGCACAGGCAAATACAGAATGCATAGTAACTTATAATGGTGAAACAGTTGAGGTAATTTTACCAAAAGGAACTGTAAAAGATGAGATACTTATTAAAATTAAGGATATCGTAATTTCTAAAACTTCTTTAGGTTCTGAAAATATAACTGTGGTTGAGTTAAAATAGAGTATTTATTCATTTCAATATGCAATTTTCTATTGAATTTTAGCGGATATAGTGTTACAATATACATAAATTCAATGTATATACATTATCGAACCGCAGAAAATTTAGTACACTCCCTGTTTTCTGACGGGGAGTGTAATTTTTTTTGGAGGATATTATGACTCGTAAAGAAGAAAGAGAGCTTGCTTTTACCCTTATTTTTGAGAAAATTTTCAACGATGAATTAACTGTTGAAGAAATTGTCAACAATGCAGTTGAGGCAAGACTTATTGAAGAAAACACATTCGCTTTTTCTGTCGCTCAGCTTACATATGAGCATTGTGAAGAAATTGACGCAATTATTAATGAGAATTCTGTTGGTTGGCGTGTAGGAAGACTCCCCAAAGTGAGCCTTGCAATTTTGCGTCTTGCTCTTTGTGAAATTCTTTATGTGCCCTCAATTCCTAAGGGTGTTTCAATAAATGAGGCCGTTGAGCTTGCAAAGAAGTTCGCAACTCAAGAGGATGCTTCATTTATAAACGGAATTCTCGGTAAATATGTTAGAGAGAATGAGGCTGAATGAGTTATTTTCTCGGAATTGATACAAGTAATTACACAACTTCAGTTGCATTATATAATGATGAAACAAACGAAGTAATCAGTAAAAAGAAGCTTTTACCCGTAAAAAGCGGTGAAAAGGGAATTCGCCAGAGTGATGCAGTTTTTCATCATACTGTGCAGTTACCTGATTTGATTGAAGATTTATTTAAAGAGTTTAAAAGCGAAATTAAAGCTATCGGTGTATCAGTTAAGCCCTGCAATGAAGATGGCTCATATATGCCTTGCTTTTTAACGGGAATATCTGTTGCACGCTCACTTGCAAGTGCTATGAGCATCCCGCTTTATGAATTTTCACATCAAGACGGTCATATTGCCGCTTCGTTGTATTCCGCTGATAAGCTTGATTTAATTAATAAAAAATTTCTTGCTTTTCATATTTCGGGTGGCACATCACAAGCGTTACTTGTAAAACCCAATGAAAAATACTTTTTTACTGAAAAAGTATCAGATTCACTTGACTTAAAGGCAGGACAAGCCGTTGACCGTGTTGGCGTTATGCTTGGACTTGATTTTCCTTGCGGACCTGCACTTGAAAAACTTGCATTAAACAGCAAGCAACCATTAAAGAAGATTAAAGTTTTTCGCCGTGATGGTAACTTCAGTCTATCGGGTGTTGAAAACAAGTGCAAACAAATGCTTGATGATAATGAAAATGCAGAAGATATATCTATGTTTTGTTTAAGTTATATTTATTCTGCACTTGACGATACGGTCAGCGAACTAATTTCAAAATACGGTAATTTACCCGTTGTTTTCTCAGGCGGAGTTATGTCAAACTCTATAATCCGTGGTGAATTACAGAAAAATTATGATTCTTATTTTGCCGAACCGCAGTTTTCTGCTGATAATGCTTGCGGTGTGGCAGTTCTTTCTTCAATTTGTGACAAAAGGAAAATATAAAATGAATTCTCCGCTTATTTTAACGGTTTCACAATTGAATTTATATGCTAAATCCTTACTTGAACAAGATATAAATTTGAATAATGTCTTTGTTTCAGGTGAGATTTCAAATTTTACCGACCATTACCGTAGCGGTCATATGTATATGAGCATTAAAGACAACACCGCATCAATTAGTGCAGTTATGTTTGCAGGTAATGCCTCAAGACTCAAGTTCCGTCCCGAAAACGGAATGTCTGTTATTGTTCGTGGCAGAGTTTCTATTTATGAGCGTGACGGTCGATATCAACTGTATATTGACGATATGCAACCCGATGGTATCGGCGCATTGGCATTAGCATTTGAGCAGACAAAAGAAAGACTCGCAAAAGAAGGTCTTTTTGATGCTGAGCAAAAAAAACGAATTCCCGAAATTCCGCAAAAAATAGGTGTAATTTCATCGCCTACGGGTGCCGCTGTACAAGATGTTTTGAATGTATTAAGCAGACGATTTCCAATGGCAGAAATTGTTTTTGCAGGCGTTCAAGTGCAAGGTGACGCAGCAGCTCCAACAATAATAAAAGCAATATGTGATATGAATAACTATACAGATGTTGATACAATAATCATTGCTCGTGGCGGTGGCTCTGCCGAGGATTTATGGCCATTCAACGATGAAAAACTTGCATACGCAATTTATAATTCTGAAATACCTATAATTTCGGGTGTAGGCCACGAAACTGACTTTACAATTTGTGATTTTGTTGCAGATTTGCGTGCTCCAACGCCGTCTGCAGCGGCTGAATTGGCTGTTCCTGATATGCGAGAGCAGAAATACTACATTTCATCCTTGCGTGCTTCACTAGATAATGCGGTTGAGGTTAATATTCGTGAGCTTGAATATGACCTTGAAAGGTATACAAAATCACCTGTGCTTCAAAATCCCGAAAAGATTATTGAAAACTGTGAAATGTATCTTGATACACTAAGTTCAAGAATAAATGACAGCTTTAAAACAATCGTAACAGAATGTTCATCGGATTTTGTTATACTTTGCTCAAGACTTGATGCGTTAAGTCCCTTAAAGGTGCTAGCGCGCGGATATTCAATTGTAAAAAATAATGAAAAAATTATAAATGATATTAACAATGTATCAGTAGGTGATAGAATTTCATTGCAGTTTGCAAATGGCGACGCAAAGGCACAAATAATTGAGGTGTAATTTATGAAAATGACATATGAACAGGCAACAAAAAGGCTTGAAGAGATAGTAACAAAACTTGAAGAAGGTTCAATGCCCCTTGAAGAATCAATGAAGCTTTACGAAGAGGGTGTTAAGCTTTCTGAGTTTTGCATGAAAAAGTTAAATGAAGCAAAGCAGAAGATTATTGATATTAATGAGGTAAAAAACAATGAATGATATTAATGCTTATGTTAAACAACAAGCAAGCATTGTTTCTGATAGATTGAATGTTGTACTATCTGAAAATATGCCTTCAACTGTTCTTGATGCAATGAAATATAGTGTTGCAAATGGAGGAAAAAGAATTCGTCCTATACTTGCAATTGAGTTTGCAAAGGCTTGTGGCGGAAACATTGATGCCGCACTTGATTTTGGCTGTGCTGTTGAAATGATTCACACATACTCACTTATCCACGACGATTTACCTTGTATGGATAATGATGAATTGCGCCGAGGAAAACCATCTTGTCATATAGCTTTTGGCGAAGATAATGCACTTTTAGCAGGTGACGCCTTATTGACAGAAGCTTTTATGGCATTAACAAGTCCAAGAGATGTTTCAGAAAAAAATATTGTCAGAGCTGTTTCTTATCTTTCTGCATTTGCAGGAATAAATGGTATGGTTGGCGGTCAAGTGCTCGATTTACAGTTTGAAGATACTAAACCAACTGTTGAAGAAATCCTGAAAATGTATTCTTTAAAAACTTGTGGACTTATCAAAGCATCTTGCGTTTTAGGTTGTCTTTCAAGTTATGAATATGATGAAAATAAAATCGATGCTGCTATTGAATATGCTGAAAATCTTGGAATTGCATTTCAAATTCAAGATGATATTCTTGATATTGAAGGTGACGCCAAGGCCCTTGGCAAACCAATCGGTAGTGATGCTAAGAATGATAAATCTACTGTGGTTAAACATTTTGGTCTTGAAAAGTCAAAATTGCTTGTTAGAGAATACACAGAAAAAGCAATTTCTGCTTTAGATAATTTTGAAAATAATACTGAAACTTTGAAACAATTAGCATATATGCTTGTTGACAGAAAAAGTTGATTGGAGAAATATTTTGGAAAATTTTAAATTTTTGGGTAGCATTAATTCACCCGCAGATTTAAAAAAACTGAATATAAATGAGCTTGAAGTTCTTGCCGCTGAAATTCGACAGTTTATGGTTAATATTGTTTCACAAAACGGCGGCCATCTTTCGTCAAATCTCGGTGTAGTTGAGCTTTCAATTGCTTTGCATAAAACATTCAATTCGCCTAATGACAAGATTGTATGGGATGTTGGTCATCAGATTTATACCCATAAAATCCTTACGGGCAGAATTAAAGAGTTTAATACATTAAGAACTGAAAATGGCATTTCAGGCTTTTGTGCCCCTAATGAGAGTGAACACGATGTTTTCTACAGCGGTCATTCAAGCACATCAATTTCTGCTGCATTAGGTATTGCCGAGGCAAATAAAAGGCTTGGTAAAAAAGATTATACAATTGCAGTAATAGGTGACGGTGCTCTTACCGGTGGTATGGCTTATGAAGCTCTTAATAATGCGGGTCGTTCAGGAACTCGTCTTATTGTAATTCTTAACGATAACGAGATGTCAATTTCTGAAAATGTTGGTTCAATGGCGCGTTATCTTGCGGTTATCCGTTCAAAGCCTGAATACTATAAATTAAAAGAGAAAACTGAAAAGACGCTTAATCATATTCCATTGATTGGTAAACCCATTTCAACGCTTATTTCAAGGCTTAAAAGTGATATTAAATCAACAATGTATGAAAGCACATTCTTTGAGGATTTAGGCTTTAAATATATGGGCCCAATTGATGGTCATAACCTTGATAATCTTTGTGAAGCACTCGATAGTGCTAAGCTTGTTAGTGCTCCCGTCGTCCTTCATATAAGCACAAAAAAAGGCAAGGGTTATGAGTTTGCTGAGAAAAACCCAAGTATTTATCACGGTATTTCAAAATTTGATGTTGAAACCGGCGAATATGCTGAAGGCTCAACTAATTTCTCTAATGAATTCGGTAAAAAGCTTTGTGAGCTTGCAGAAAAAGACGATAAAATCTGTGCAATTACTGCTGCAATGTCTTTGGGTACAGGCTTAAAAGAATTCTCACAAAAATACAGCGACCGATTTTATGATGTTGGCATTGCTGAACAACACGCAGTAACATTTGCATCAGGTCTTGCCAAAGGTGGTATGACACCCGTTTTTGCGGTTTATTCCACATTCTTACAAAGAGCATATGACCAACTTGTGCATGACGGTACCTTACAGAAACAAAGGGTAATTATCGGTCTTGACCGTGCAGGTTTTGTAGGCGAAGACGGTGTAACTCACCAAGGTGTGCTTGATGTGGCATTTCTTAACAGTATTCCAGATATAACCGTTTATTCTCCGTTTACATATAAACGGTTGAGGTTTGACCTTGAAAACGCTTCAAATACCGCTGAAAATCTAACTGTAATCCGTTACCCTCGTGGCAGTGAGCCTAATATTTCTACAGATTTTCAGTCATCTGAAAATGACTACGATTATATTGAAAATGGTAAAGAAATTTTACTGATAACATATGGCAGAATTTCTTCTGAAGTTTTAAAAGCAGTTAATGTTTTAAAAGAAAAAAACATTTCGGTTTCTGTATTAATTTTAAATAAGATTAAACCGATTGATGACTTTGCGGTGAAAATAGCAAACGGCTACAGTAATGTTTTCTTCTATGAAGAAGCGGTGAAGTCGGGCGGCATCGGTCAAAGCTTTGCAGATATGCTTTTAGATATGAACTATAAAGGCTATTATAAGCATATTGCTGTTAATGACGAATATGTTCCTCACGCTTCAGTTCCTTCGCTTATTAAGAAATATCATTTAGACAGTGAAAGTATTGTAAATCATATTTTGGAGATTACAAATGGCTGAAAAGAAAAGACTTGACACAGTTGTGGTTGATTTAGGTTTTGCTGAAACTCGTTCAAAAGCCTCGGCAATTATTATGTCGGGTGAAATCTATGTAAACGGACAAAAAGAAACCAAAGCGGGCTACGCTGTAAAAGAAACTGATAAAATTGAATTCAAGGGTAAAAAAATGCCTTTTGTAAGCCGTGGTGGATACAAGCTTGAAAAGGCTATGAAGTCATTTCCAATTAAGCTTGTTAACTGTATCTGTATGGATATTGGTGCATCGACGGGCGGGTTTACTGATTGTATGCTTCAATGTGGTGCATCAAAGGTTTATGCCATTGATGTTGGCTATGGTCAACTTGCGTGGAAATTACGCACAGATGAGCGAGTAGTAAATCTTGAACGCACAAATTTCAGATATTTAACAAAAGAAACAGTAACAGAAGAAATTGACTTCGCAAGTATTGATGTTTCGTTTATCTCACTTAAAAAGATTTTGCCGGTTCTTTTTGATTTTCTTAAAATTGGCGGTCAGACTGTAGCTCTTATTAAACCACAGTTTGAAGCCGGTAAAGAAAAGGTCGGCAAAAAAGGTGTTGTAAGAGATATTGATACACATAAAGAGGTAATTTCTTCAATAGTCAGTTTTGCCTACGAAACAGGTTTTTCTGTATTAGGCCTTGACTTTTCACCAATAAGAGGGCCTGAAGGCAATATTGAATATTTAGTTTATCTTTCTAAGGATGAAGAAAAAATCTTATCTATAAATGAAAATGATGTTAACGAAATAGCAGATAAATCACATTTAGTATTGAGTGGTGAATAATTTGAAAATCGGTATTGTTCCAAATCTCACAAGAGAAAAAACTCTTGATGTTACAAAAGATACGGTAACTTATCTTAAAAAACTTAATATTGAATTTTATTTTGGTGCTGATTATAAAAATGAATTATCACTATATTTTGGTAATGAAAATTTTATTGATGATTTATATTCAAAGGTTGATTTACTCATAGCCATTGGTGGTGATGGCTCATATATCAACACCGCAAAGCAGGCGGCAATCCACAAAAAGCCCGTGCTTTGCATAAATGCGGGGAATTTAGCCTTTTTAGCAGGACTTGAGGGTAACGAGCTTCATTTACTTGAAAAGCTTTTAACGGGCGATTTTTCAACCGATAAACGCATGATGCTTGAAGTGTCTGTAAAAAATTCTGACGGCAATGAATTTGTTTCATATTGTCTTAATGATGTTGCAATTGCTCGCGGAAATGAAATTAAATTAATTGACCTTGATGCTTTTTGTGATGATAGAAAAATTAACAGTTATCGTGCTGATGGTGTTATTTTGGCAACTCCCACGGGCTCAACTGCTTATTCTTGGTCGGCAGGAGGTCCGGTAATTGACCCAGACTTACAATGTATAATGCTTACTCCGATTTGTACACATTCACCTCTAAATCGCTCACTTGTATTTAATGAAAAATCTGTGATTACAGTGAAATCCGCAAAGAAAAATCAAAAGATATGTGTTTCTGCTGACGGTGAGAAATCAATTGAACTTTCAGAGGATTTTGAAGTTATAATAAAAAAATCCGAATATTATGCAGAGTTTATTAGAATAAAATCTGACGAATTTTACGATATTCTCAACAGTAAATTATCTCAAAGGAGAATATAATCTTATGAAAAAAAGAAGACATGAGCTTATATTGGAATTTATAAAGAATAATAATGTATCAACTCAGGAAGAAATTATAACAATGCTTTCTGAAAACGGCTTTAATGTTACTCAGGCAACAATTTCTCGCGACATTAAAGAATTAAAGCTTATTAAAGAGCACTACGGAAAAAATGAAACCCGTTACGCAGTAACGGAAAAAACTGAAAATAACGATGACAATTTCAAAATGATTTTTACCCGTTCTGCATTAAGCGTTGAAGCTGCAATGAACATTGTTGTTATTAAATGCTACCCCGGAACTGCAAATGCTGCTTGTATGGCACTTGAAAACATTCACCTTAATGGTGTTGTCGGCACATTAGCAGGGGATGACACAATTTTTGTTGCTTGCAAAGAGCTTCATGCAACAACAGAGGTAATTGATGCAATCAAAGCAATGCTGAAAGGCTGATATTTATGCTTTCCAACCTTAAAATATCAAATATTGCTATTATTAAAGAGGCTGTTATTGATTTTGATAACGGTCTCAATGTGTTGACCGGTGAGACCGGTGCGGGTAAATCTATTATTATTGATGCTATTAATGCAATTTTAGGTGAAAGGACTTCTCGTGAGCTTATTAGAACGGGCAGTAACAACGCCGAAGTTTCTGCATTTTTTGAAAATATTAATAATGATGTTATTGATGTGCTAAACGAATTCGGTATTGATAATGAAGAGGATAATTCTTTGTTTATTTCAAGAAAAATTTCTCTTGACGGCAAAAATTTCTGTAAGGTAAACGGCGCAAGCGTTACTGTATCAATGCTTAAAAAGATTGGTCAGGCACTTATAAATGTGCACGGGCAAATGGATAACCACAATCTTCTCAATGAAGAATTGCATTATACTTACATAGATAGCTTTGCAGAAAACAGCGACATACTTCAAGAATATCTTAATACATATAACGATTACTGTGCTTGTAAAAAAAGATATGATGGTTTAATTGTTGATGAGGGTGAAAAAGCGAGAAAAATTGACCTTTTGACTTATCAGATTAAAGAAATTGAAGATGCTGACATTAAAATCGGAGAAACAGAAGAACTTGAAAAACGCAGAAAAGTGTTACAAAACGCGGAACAGCTCATTTCTCTTGTCAATAATGCGGTTGAGATTATCAATGGTAATGATAATTTTTCAGGCGTTGCAGATATGCTCAATACTGCTTCAAATTCACTAATAAAAGCATCTGCATTTGATGCAACGCTCAACACAGTTTCAGATACAGTTTCCGAAATGTCATATAATATTGCAGATTGTGCAAGCGAGCTTAACAGTTTTCTTTATTCTCTTGATGTTGACCCCAATGAGCTTGATTTAATCGAAGAAAGGCTTGATGTGTTATTCAAGCTTTCAAAAAAATACGGTCAAACCGAAACTGAAATTCTTGAATTCCTTGAAAAAGCACAAAAAGAATTAGATGAAATTACTTTCTCTGACAAACTTAAAGAAGAGCTAGAAGTCGAATTGAATGAAAAGTATGTGGTAATGGATAAGGCAAGCAGAAAATTATCTGCTAACCGTCAAAATTTCGGCGAGATTTTTATTGAAAATGTAAAGAATGAGCTTGCGTTTCTTGATATGGCATCAATTTCATTTAAGATTATACAGAACAGAAAAGCATTTGATGAAACGGGTGCAGACGAAATCTATTTCTTAATTTCAGCCAATGCAGGTGAAGAGCCTAAACCACTTTCTAAAATTGCGTCGGGTGGCGAATTATCACGCATTATGCTCGCAATTAAGAATGTTTTAGCCTCAAAAGATAATATTCTAACTCTTATTTTTGATGAGGTTGATACCGGCGTTAGCGGTCGAGCGGCACAGAAAATCGGTATTAAACTTAAAGAAGTTTCAAAAAATAGACAAGTACTTTGTGTAACACATTTAGCGCAGATTGCTTGTTTTGCAGATAATCATTTCTTAATTTCAAAATCTGAAAGTGAAAATAAGACCTACACAAAGGTTGTAAGTCTTGACAATAACGGCAGAATTCACGAATTAGCACGAATTATTGGCGGAATTGAAGCAACGCAACTTTCTCTTGATGCGGCGGCAGAAATGATTAAAAACGCAAAGAAATATTGACTTGACAAAAATTTTTAATTGTGTATAATATTCTCAATGACTTTGAAGCGAAGAAGTAATAAGACTTTTGCAGTTGCAGAGAGTGTTCGGTCGGTGCAAGAACATACGCAAAACTTATGAAATACATCGTGGAGTTGCACTTTTGAAATAGCAGTAGAGAGTGTCGGGTGTACCCGTTATAGTACAGAGTAATGTCAGTTACTCGTTGAGGTCATTATCGTGAGGTAATGATAAACTGAGGTGGTAACACGAAATCTTTTCGTCCTCTGCATTTTAGCAGGGGACTTTTATTATTTTAGGAGGAAGTTATGAAAGTTTATGAAGAACTTGTCGCCCGCGGTCTTATTGCGCAGGTAACAAATGAAGAAGAAATCAAAAATCTTGTAAATGAAGGAAAAGCAGTTTTCTATATTGGCTTTGACCCTACTGCTGACAGCTTACATGTTGGACACTTTATGGCTCTTTGCCTTATGAAGAGATTACAAATGGCAGGTAATAAGCCAATCGCTCTTATCGGTGGCGGTACTGCCATGATTGGTGACCCATCGGGCAGAAGTGATATGCGTCAGATGATGACAAAAGAAACAATTCAGCACAACTGCGATTGCTTTAAAAAGCAGATGAGCAGATTAATTGACTTCTCAGAGGGTAAAGCACTTATGGTTAACAATGCTGATTGGCTTTTAGACCTTAACTATGTTGATGTGCTTCGTGAGGTTGGTGCTTGCTTCAGCGTTAACAGAATGCTTGCTGCTGAATGTTATAAACAGAGAATGGAAAAAGGTCTTTCATTCCTTGAATTTAACTACATGATTATGCAGAGTTATGATTTCTATGAGCTCTTCCAGAAATACGGCTGTAATATGCAGTTCGGCGGTGATGACCAATGGAGCAATATGCTTGGTGGTACAGAGCTTATTCGTAGAAAGCTTGGCAAAGATGCACATGCTATGACAATTACTCTTCTTCTCAATTCAGAGGGCAAAAAGATGGGTAAAACTCAGTCCGGCGCAGTTTGGCTTGACCCCAACAAGACTTCACCATTCGATTTCTATCAGTATTGGAGAAATGTTGATGATGCTGATGTTCTCAAATGTATCAGAATGTTGACCTTCTTACCAATGGAAGAAATTGAAAAAATGGATTCTTGGGAAGGTAGTCAGCTCAATACTGCAAAAGAAATCTTGGCATTTGAGCTTACAAAGCTTGTTCACGGTGAAGAAGAGGCTAATAAGGCTCAGGAAGGCGCAAGAGCTCTTTTCTCAGGTAAGGGCAATACTGATAATATGCCGACAATAGAACTCACTACAAACGATTTTAACAATGATAGCGTACTCGTTTCTGATATTATGATTAAAGCAGGAATCGCGAAGTCAAAGGGTGAGTGCCGTCGTCTTATTGAACAAGGTGGCGTATCTGTTGATGATGAAAAGGTAACAGAGCCATTCAAATCACTCTCAAAAGCTGATTTCCAGAAAGG
The DNA here is from genome assembly GCA_045594645.1 of Candidatus Fimenecus sp. Classification (GTDB taxonomy): domain Bacteria; phylum Bacillota; class Clostridia; order Oscillospirales; family Acutalibacteraceae; genus Fimenecus. Next base: position 12,437 of record JAZNYY010000061.1, on the reverse strand, counting down.
CTATGTAATCATTAAGAAAGGTAAAAAAGTCTTCTACAAGGCAATTTTAGCTTAATAGTAATTATAAAGAAAAGGCTTACTGAATTTAATCAGTAAGCCTAATTTTTATGTTTAAATTGATTTATGAATTAAGAGCTGAATAAACTGCGTCACCATCGTGGCTATACACAAGAACTGAAATATCAACTTCAGAAGTTGTAATCATTCTTACCTCAACATCTGCTGATGCAATTGCAGAGAATACTTTTGCCGCAACACCGGGGCAATTTTTCATGCCCTCACCGAAAACTGAAATTTTTGTGTTACCACTGCTGATTGCAAGCTTTAACTCGGGGTGAAGCTCACGAAGCTTTGAAGCAGTTTCAAATACTTTTCCTAAATCCTCGTCATTAACTGTGAATGAAAGGTTAGAAGTTTTACCCTGCGGAGGATTTTGTGAAATCATATCAACATCAATACCTGCATTTGAGAGCATCTCAAAAATTTGAGCAACTACTTTGAAATCAGCAGGGGAATCGTTGATAGAAATAAGTGTAACATTTTCAATCATTGTAATATTGTCAATAGTTTTCATTATTTGACCTCCTTTAAGAGTTTACTAAATCTTTCATTGAATAAAATCCGGGTTCTTTGCCTACAAGGAACAAACCTGCATTAACTGAACCGTTTGCGAACAACTGCTTTGAATATGCCGAATGTGAAATCTTGATAACCTCGTCAGGTCCCGCAAAGATTATTTCATGTTCGCCGACAATTGTACCGCCACGAACTGCGTGAATGCCAATTTCATTTTTTGTGCGCTTCATTCGTTTTGAATGACGGTCAAACTCGTAAATCGGTTTTTCATCAAGTGCTTCTGAAATTGAGTCAGCAAGCATTAATGCTGTACCGCTTGGTGCATCAATTTTCTGATTATGATGTGCTTCGACAATTTCAATATCAAAACTGCCCTGAAGAACTTTTGCCGCTTTTTTAGCAAGCTCTGAAACAAGACTAACACCAATTGACATATTTGCAGAGAAGAAAAGAGGAACATAGTTTGATGCTTCTTTAATTGAATTAATCTGTTCTTCAGTAAGACCTGTTGTCGCAATTACTGCAGGCATTTTCTTTTCTTTAGCAAAGTTAAGCAAGTCATCAAGTACAGACGGGTGAGAAAAATCGATTATCACATCTGCAGCAACATCAATGTCTGAAAATGATTTATAAATTGGGAATGAGCATTCAGCAGTTGCCAAATCAACACCCGCAATAATTTCACAATCATTTCTGTTTTCAACACAAGCTGTTATTGCTTTGCCCATTTTACCAAGAGCACCGCTTAAAATAATCCTTGTCATTTTTACACATCCAAACAATAAATTAAATTAAATTGTACTTTTTAAGTATTGCCTCAAGCTTTGCAGTTTTTGCATCATCCATTTCGCAAAGAGGCATACGAAGAGGACCTACATCAAAGCCCATCATCTGCATTGCTACCTTTACGGGAATTGGATTAACATCCATAAACATTGCATTTATAAGCTCTAAATATTTAAGCTGAAGCTCTGCACTTTCTTTTACCTTACCCTCAAGATAAAGCGCAGGAATGTCGTGTGCAACCTTAGGACAGATATTTGAAAGAACAGAAATAACGCCCTTACCACCAAGTGACATGAGAGGAACAACCTGGTCATCATTACCGGAATAAACATCAAGCTTATCACCACAAAGTGCAATTGTTTCAGCAATCTGTGAAATATTTCCGCTTGCTTCTTTTGTAGCAATAATGTTGTTATGCTCGCAAAGTTCTGCATAAGTTGAGGGAAGAACATTAACTCCTGTTCTGCTTGGTACATTATAAATGATAATTGGCTTTGAAACATTATCAGCAATAGCGTTATAATGCTTTACAAGGCCTCTTTGAGAGCATTTGTTGTAATAAGGAGTAACAACAAGCATTGCGTCCGCGCCCGCTTTTTCAGCATCCTGAGAAAGCTCAATAGCATATGCTGTTTCGTTACTTCCAGTACCTGCAATAACAGGGATTCTGTGATTTACAACATCACAAGTGAATTTAATAACATCTGAATGTTCTTGAGGAGTGAGTGTTGCACTTTCGCCGGTTGTGCCACATATTACAATTGAATCCGTACCGTTAGCGATGTGAAATTCCAAAAGATTTTCAAGTTCTTTATAATTGACACTTGTGTCCTCATTAAATGGTGTTACAATCGCAACACCGCAACCTGTAAAAATAGGATTTTTGCTCATAATTCATTCTCCTTATCGGAAATTAGTCCATATAACCTTCTGCACAGAGAAGCTCTGCCATAAGAACTGCACCGCCTGCAGCACCACGAAGTGTGTTGTGTGAAAGGCAAACAAATTTGTAATCATATTGAGTGTCTTCACGAAGTCTGCCGATAGAAACAGCCATACCGCCTTCAAGGTCGCGATGAAGCTTTGTCTGTGGCATATTGTCTTCTTCAAAATAGTGGAGGAACTGCTTTGGTGCGTGCGGAAGCTCTAATTCCTGTGCACGACCTGCAAAATCCTTCCATATATTTAATATTTCTTCCTTTGATGGTTTATTCTCAAATCTTACGAAAACTGCACCCATATGACCGTTTGAAACGGGAACACGGATACATTGTGCAGTAAAGTTAGGTGAGTCAGCATCCACAATAACATCGCCCTCAACTTTACCCCAAATTTTAAGAGGTTCTTTTTCGCTCTTTTCTTCTTCGCCACCAATATAAGGGATTACATTATCAACCATTTCGGGCCATGTATCAAAAGTCTTTCCTGCGCCTGAAATTGCCTGATATGTACAAACAAGTACATCTTTAATACCGAATTTAGAAAGAGGGAAGAGTGCGGGAACATAGCTCTGAAGTGAACAGTTTGACTTAACTGCGATAAATCCACGCTTTGTGCCGAGACGCTTTCTTTGTGCAGGGATAATCTTTGCATGGTCAGCGTTAAGCTCGGGAACAATCATAGGAACATCGGGTGTATGTCTGTGCGCACTATTGTTTGAGATAACAGGGCATTCAGCCTTTGCATAAGCCTCTTCCAATGCTTTGATTTCGTCCTTCTTCATATCAACTGCGCAGAACACGAAATCAACCTGTGAAGCAATCTTTTCAATATCAGCAGTAGCATCCATAACAACGATGTCTTTCATAGCTTCTGGAATTTCTACATCCATACACCATTTAGCACCGACGGCGTCAGAATATTTTTTTCCAGCTGAACGCGGACTTGCTGCAAGAACCTTTACATCAAACCAAGGGTGATTATCGAGAAGTGTCATAAAACGCTGTCCAACCATACCAGTTGCACCGATTACACCAACATTATACTTTTTCACTTGAAATTACCTCCAAATAATGATAATATATCATTTGTTATAAAAAATCAGTAATGATTATGACACCATTACTGATAAAAATACATAGGTATTATGGTTTTCATAATACGAAAGCACTCCATCAAATAATGATGACAGTTGCATTACTGTTAATAATACAACCAGAAAAATCAAATCCCAAGCCCTGTTTTTTCTTCGGCAACAAACCCTTTCACGCCTTATCAAAAACTCTTGGGAGTTTCAAAAACGCTACTTATTTTTGTTGCGCCTCAATCGCTATATTATAATACCATTATAAAGCAATTGTGTCAAACATTTTTGTAAATTTTATCAACTTAACGGAGTTAACTATATGAAAAAATCAGATTTTTATTATGATTTACCAAAAGAATTGATAGCTCAAACCCCAATTGAGCCCCGCGACCATTCTAAAATGATGGTTTTGTCGCGTGAAAACAAGTCAATTGAACATAAACATTTTTATGATTTTATTGATTATCTTAATGAGGGTGACTGCTTAATTCTCAACAACACAAGAGTTTTACCTGCCCGTATGTACGGTGTAAAAAAAGATACCGGTGCTATAGTTGAATTCTTACTTCTTAATAACCTCGGTAATGACCGTTGGGAAACTATTACAGGGCCGGGAAAAAGAGCAAAAGTTGATACTGAATTTACATTTGGAGATGGCTTACTTACTTGTAAAATTGAAGAAGTTCTTGAAAATGGAAACAGAATTGCAAATTTCAGTTATGATGCTTCAAATATTTATGAAGTATTAGATAAAATCGGCGAAATGCCATTACCACATTACATAACTGAAAAATTAGAGGATAAAGAACGCTATCAGACTGTTTATTCAAAAGAATTAGGCTCTGCGGCGGCACCGACAGCCGGACTTCATTTCACCGATGAAATACTTAAGAAAATTACAGATAAGGGAGTCAAAATTGGTTATGTAACATTGCATGTGGGTATTGGAACTTTCCGTCCTGTTAAGGCTGAAAACATCGAAGACCACGAAATGCATTCTGAACACTATCAAATCCCTAAAGAAACTGCTGATTTGATTAATAAAACAAAGGAAAATGGTGGCAGAGTTATTGCTGTTGGCACAACCTGTTGCAGAACACTTGAAAGTGTTATGAATTCTCAGGGAAAAATGAAAGAATTTGACGATTGGACAAGCATTTTTATTTATCCCGGATACAAATTCAAGTGCATTGATGCACTACTTACAAATTTCCATTTGCCCGAAAGCACACTTATAATGCTTGTTTCTGCATTTTATGATAGAGATAAAGTATTAGAAGCCTATAATACCGCCGTAAACGAGAAATACAGATTTTTCAGTTTTGGCGATTGTATGTTTATTTATTAAGGAGATTTTATGTATAAGCTTATCAAAAAAGTTGGTAATGCCCGTCGCGGTGAATTTCATACAGTACACGGCACAGTTCAGACACCGGCATTTATGAATGTTGCAACTCAGGGTGCAATAAAAGGCGGAGTTTCTGCTTATGATTTAAAAGACATTAACTGTCAGGTGCAATTATGCAATACTTATCATTTGCATTTAAGACCTACTGATACACTTGTAAAAGAAATGGGCGGTCTTCATAATTTTACAGGTTGGAATGGTCCGATTCTTACTGATAGTGGTGGATTTCAGGTGTTTTCACTCGCATCACTTCGTAAAATTAAAGAAGAAGGTGTATATTTTTCTTCGCATATTGATGGTCACAAAATCTTTATGGGACCTGAAGAAAGTATGCAAATTCAGTCAAATCTTGGTTCAACAATTGCAATGGCATTTGACGAATGCGTAGAAAATCCCGCTAAATACGAGTACTCAAAGCAATCTTGCGAAAGAACAACAAGATGGTTGCACCGTTGCAAAGCAGAAATGGATAGGCTTAATTCTCTGCCCGATACAATTAATAAAAATCAGATGCTTTTCGGTATAAATCAAGGATGTACTTTTGATGATTTGCGTATTGAGCATATGAACGAAATAGCTAAACTTGACTTGGATGGATATGCAATTGGCGGTCTTGCGGTTGGCGAGCCAAAAGAAGATATGTACCGTATTATTTCTGCAGTAGAACCTTATATGCCCGCTGATAAACCTCGTTATCTTATGGGCGTAGGCACTCCCGGTAATATCATTGAGGGTGTAAAAAGGGGAGTTGACCTTTTTGATTGCGTTATGCCAAGTAGAAATGCTCGTCATGGTCATCTTTTTACAGATGACGGAATCATCAATATTAATAATAAAAAATACGAAAAAGACGAATTACCGATTGACCCAAAATGTAATTGTCCAACCTGTCAAAAACATTCACGCGCTTATATAAGACATTTATTTAAGGCACAAGAAGTTCTCGCAATGCGACTTTGTGTTATGCATAATCTGTATTTTTATAATAATCTTATGGAAAGAATTAGAGAAGCACTTGAAAATGATGCTTTTGATGAGTTTTATAATGAGTATGTAGATAAACTAGACACACGAATTTAATACAGTTTTTTAACATTTTATAAAATTAAAAAAAGTTGTTGCAAATTATGTAATATTTATGTATAATATTCAGGATTGATAAAATTACAATTTTTGGAGGAAAAACCAATGACAGAATTTTTAACTTTTGCTATGATGAGTGCATCTGCGGATGGAACTCAGGGTGGCGCTGGCGGTTCATCAATGATGATAATCATGATTGTTGCAATGTTCGCTCTTATGTATTTCACAACAATCAGACCTCAGAAAAAACAGCAGAAAATGGAGCAGGAAATCCGCGAAAATACACAGATTGGTGATGAAATCACAACTATCGGTGGTATCTGCGGTAAAGTTGTTTCTGTAAAAGACGATACAATCGTTATCGAAACAGGCTCAGACAGAGTGAAGATTAAATTCAAAAAGTATGCTATTCAGACTAATCACACAGCTAATGAAAAGATTCAGGCTGAGCGTGATGCTGCAAAAGCTCAGATGGAAGCAAAAAGAGCTGAGAAAAAGAGCAAAAAGTCTAAAAAAGACGAAGAATAATTTAGTTATAATAAAAAAGATTCCCTCATATTCTTTAATGAATGTGAGGGATTTTTTATGCGTAAAAAAGTGTTGAAAAAGAAAAGTGATATGTCATCAACTTCAAAAAATATTATAGGCATTATATTTTCAGCAATTATTGGTGTGGTAATATGCTTAATTATTTCGCTTGTATTTTCTTCCATATTTACAAAATCTGAAACAATTTCCGATTCAGTCGGTGCAATGTTTGTTGCCTGCGTTTTGTTTGGAGGATTTTTCGGAGGAATTTTTGCCTCAAGACTCACAACATTGAAAGGCTTAGTTGCAGGTGTTATATCGTCAATTGTATATTCTTTGATTATAACGGTTATTATGTTGTTTTTTGCTGAAGGTAAATTATCAGCGAATACAATCTTTCTATTTGTAGGAACAATTGTGGTATCCGTCATTGGCGGAATATGTGGCGCTAATATAAAGAGAAGAAAATAAATTAAAAGGAAGATGTATATGACAAAGGTTATAACACTACGCAAAAAACGAAAAAACTATTCAAAACCAGATAAAATAAGGCCAAAAGTAGCATCTGATATTAATTTTGAAAAGAATAGAATAGTATTGCTTGTTTTATCAATAATTTCTATATTAGCAGGGGCTTTGTTTTATAGAACATTTCCCAATGCAGAGATAACTTCACAAATTGATAATTCATTAGAATTGTTTTCTTCTGCGGTTTGGAACAACATTTTTATATTTTTTATTCAATCAGATTTAATTTATATTTTAATGTCTTTATTCGTCGGAACAAGCTTTGCGGGTGCAATATTATCGCCGTTACCGATTATTTTAAAATGTATTTTTGTTGGTTATCAAAGCGGATATTTATACAATGAATATGAGCTTAAAGGCGTACTTTTTTGCCTTGTTTTACTTTATCCTTGTTATGTTATAACTACTTCTTCACTTATTTTTGCCTGTGATGAAAGTATATATATGAGTAAATATCTGTTCAGTACAATTACAAATAAAAATACAGCCAACGATATATCCGTCAAGCTGTATTTATTAAGATATTTAATTTTGTTAGTTATAAACATTATATGTATTGCTGTAAATTCAGCAATTATATGTTTTATAGCGCCAAAAATTAATCTTCTTTAGTGTCTTGCAAAGTTATATTCGCAAGGGGATTTGCCTCTGATGCTTGTTTAAGCTGTTCATCAATAATGTGAGTATAAATTTCAGTTGTACCAAGGTTTTCGTGACCTAAAATATCCTTTAAAACAAGTACATCTACATTACCGTGTTGATACATAAGAGTTGCTGCGGTATGACGAAGCTTATGTACTGAATAACCCTCAAGTCCGCATTTTTCTAACGCATTATAAACTATGTGCTGAACGGTTTTAGGGCTTATACGCTTGTTTCTGCTGCTTAAAAACAATGCATTTCTGTCGTTTGCAGGAATACCATCTACAGGTCTTACTGCCATATATTGTGCAAACGCCTCTAAACATGCATTATTAAGATAAATTGTGCGTTCTTTGTTACCTTTACCTGTTACACGCAGAGTATGGTCATCACGAATATCGCTGTAATTTAGGCTTACAAGCTCTGACAATCGCAAACCACAATTTAAGAAGAATACAATAATGCAATAATCTCGCTCTTTGTGCTTACTGTCAATAGATTTCAGTAATTTCAGACTCTCTTCAAGTGTTAAATACTTGGGGAGAGATTTTTTTAATTTTGGTGAATCCAATACCTGCATAGGATTTTCGTCTAAAAGTCTTTTTTGCAAAGTGAGATATTTAAAGAAAGTTCGTATAGTGGAGACCTTTCGAGCACGCGCAGCCTCTTGATTATCGCGTTCATTTTTGCAGTATGAAAGAAAGGCATAAGCATCATTTAAACTGATTGATTTAATGAATTTCTCGTTGATATCAGTAATATCTATTGCATTAAATTCGACAGAAGAGGGGACAAGACCTCTATAAAGCTTGATAAAACGGAAGAAAAGCTTTAAATCAGATGAGTATTCTTCAATAGTTAAACCCGATTTATTTTTTATAACATCCATATATACCAAGAAATCTCTTAGTATTGGCGGGATACCTGTGTAATCAATATGTTTCATAATACACCCCTGTGAAACTGTTTCACAAATTACATATTTTACATAATAATTATACATCATAATAAGCGTTAAATCAATTGTTTTATTAAATAAGGGCAGGCAAAAGATGTTAACACATATTTTTAAAATTTATTAATTATTATCTATAATAAACTTATGTTTTATGAATTATATACGCACAATACTTATTTAATCCAAAAAACAAAATCTGCTCAGTTTTTTTGAAACATACTCAGTATCGTTTGAATAATTTCTATTAGATTGAATTAAAAGGATTTAATCGTAATTTAATAAATAATTTTCATTAAATGTAAATAAAGTATAAAATGCTATAATAAATTTAATAAAAGTTTAATTAAACAAATCTAAATTTTAAAATAGTAAATTTCATTTTATTAAAGTTTTTTTATTATTTTAAGATTAATATCATTTATTATATCTATCGGAAGTGATAGCCCAAAAGCTGAAGAAACCCAAAAGTAATGATATTTCCCGCATTTTGTATCAAATTTTCGTTATTTTTGTCCCCTTTTTGATACAAAATATTTAGCGTTCGTAAAGTAGCAGTTATCCAGGATAAAAAATTATCCCCACCGTGCAGGGTGGGGTATGTAATTTATCCTATTTTCTTTTTTACAAAAGCTATTATAGCTGCTAATCCAAATAATGATAGTATGCTGAATAATAATTTCATTCGTTCACCTTCTTTCTTTTCCTAAAAACTCCCTTAAGGTTGTCCTTAGGGGAGTTTTTTATTTTAGCATTTCATCTAGTGTTGTATTTATGTATTCTGATAAATCAATGTAAGCTTGTATATCTGGATATCCTATATTTTCTATTATTTGTATTACTGATTCTTTGCTTATTTTTAAGTAATCACTTATATCTTCTATTATTTCATAATCTAATTTTCCATAATGTTTTTTTATTGCTTTTTTAATTTTTGTTTCGTTATCTGTTAATGTTGGTCTTTCACTTATGTAAATTGTTGTTTTAGTGAAATAATTTTTGTCTTCTAACCCAAGTATATAGTCAGTTGTTACTTTATAAAATTTACTTAGTGTTATTAAGTCTTCTATGTTTAACTTTCTTTGTCCGTTTTCATATCTTCCGTAGGTTTGTTTTGATGTTTTTAATACTTTTGCAATGTCTTCTTGTGTAAAGTCGTTATCTATTCTTAAATCATAAAGTTTTTTTGTGTATTTCATTTTGTTCACCTCAAGAAAATTATATGTTATTCTTTATTTTTTCTCTTGACAGTAACCAAAATGGTTATTATAATTTAAATGTAACCAATTAGGTTACATTGTCTATCCTTCAACTCACTTCCGAACTCACGACCTTGGTGAGCTGGGGGATAGGCTAAAAAAATAAAGGTGGTGAGTAAGAATGGATGAAATTTCTTTAGTTTTGGTTTCTATTTTATGTTTTCTTCTTGTTCTTTTTATAATTTACTTTATTCTTGATATTCTTATTGTTCGTGATTTAAAAAAGCAAATTATAAATTTAAGAGCTATATACTTTGAAGAAATAAAGAAAGGTCGTGATGAAAATGATTGAGTTTATTGCTGACGCTCTTTTAGCTTTAGTTGTTATCTGGCATTGCTATGATATCTATAAGCTTAAAAATCAAGTTCAATTTTTACAGTTTACTCAATTAAGAGGTGATTCTGATGAAAGCCAGAACCGGGACAAAGAAGGAACTTAAATCAATCATGGAGCTTCCTGCATTGTTGTTTGTGAGTTGCTACAATGCTATGAATGAAGTTTTTCGTATTCGTTCAGAAGCTGATTCTGAAACTGATATTGATTCATTTGAATTTGAATTATCTGTAGCTAAATATGAAGCTTATTTAGCTCTTATCAAATCAGCTAAACTTGAGAATTTATACAATGAATTTTTAAAAACTATGTGAGGTTAATATTATGCGAGTTATTTTAAAAGGTAATTTTATCGGTTGTAATGAAATTAAAACAAAAGAAAATAATGTTTTCTATCGTGCATCCGTTCTCTCGGGTGACGATAAAGTAGATATCGGATTTAATACCGATACAATGCCAATATATTATGAAATGTGTCAGCTTAAGCGTTTCGATGAGATTGAGCTTGAGTGTAATATCTCTATGTATAATGGCAAAATGTACATTGACCCAGTAATGCCTGATACAAGGGCATTAGAGAAATAATTTTCCCCTCGAAAGGAGCTTTGTTATCGTGAGTAATCTAACTGAATACGGTAAGAAGCTCCTTTTCTCCTTTGTTACGCTTCTTTTACTCGTATCTTTTAATTTAAATACTTTCGCAGCTACAAGCAATACAGTTAATTTTAGTTCAGCTGATAATACTTGTTTGTATTATTTAACTTCTGGTTCTGAAGTAAATTGTACTTCGGCTACAAGTGTATCTACCTCAGCTTATGAAATTGAGGGAAGCTCATATAATACTTCTGTTTTTAGATTTCCTTCAGTTTCTGCAAATCTTCAGAAGGTCATTATGTCATCTGCTGATTTAAATATATACACTAATTCAAAATATAATTTTGATTTTTATGTTAAGTTGGGTAACACTTCAGGTTCTACCGGTATAGTCAATATTTCTATCTTTTATTACGTTGACGGTAATTTTAATTCAACTACTGTTTTGTATTCTTCTGAGAACGTTACTACTAATTCATGGATAAATGTAAGCGGTAATTTTCAAACTCCCGATTTGACTGGTAATGTCACTTGTGCTGTTTTGTTTACTTTTAGTGAAAATGAAGATAATAGTCGTTATTTTTATTTAACTGATGCTACATTCACTCTTGATGACCCATTGCTTAATGGTGAGCCTATCGGAACTCCGTCTACTGATGACTTAAATGGTACGCTTGACGAGTATGAAGATGTAATGTCTGGCTTGCCTGAGGTCGATAGTGATAAGCTCGATGAGCTTATGAACTTCGATTTTGATAGCTTTACAGCTGGTATGTCATTCACTCGTGATATGTTTGAAACAGTAATGACTTCATTTGGGTTTACTTCTGTGTTAACCTTTTCCCTTGCTATTGGTCTTGCAACTTATGTAATAGGTCGAAAGGTGGGGTAATTTGAGTAGTATTCTTGATTTCTTTCAATGGATTGCAGATTTATTTCAAACTCTGTTTGATTTTATAATCAATTTCTTTGAAAGCATTTTAAATTTTTTCAAGTTAATTCCTGTAATTATGACCTTTGTTTCGTCTTCTATTGGTTATCTGCCGTCTGTTGTAATGGCTTTTGCTGGAATAACGGTTGCTATTGCAGTTCTGTTACTTGTATTGGGAAGGAGTAATAACTGATGACTGATGTATTTAATGTAATTTTTGATATGTTCGGTACTGTTATCGGATTGCTTAAGCAAATTCCTATTACTCAGAACGTATCTTTATATGATTTTTCAGTTGCGATTCTTATTCTTACTATTGCTTCAGTTGCTTTTGTTTCTGTTGTTGCTGTTGGTAATACTGGCAATGCTTCTTCGTTGCGAAGTGTTGTAAGTAATTCTGAAGCTCGTCACGCTGATGCACGCCGAGCTCGTGCTCTTGAGAATGATTTTAAGCGTCAAAAGGGTGGTTGATAATGTATAGTTATGCAGAATTGGTGCAGATTTGCACTCAAATTAGTGAAAAATTAGATACTGTTATTTTGTCTATTGATATGTATCTTCCTAAAATATTGGTTGTAATTGCGTTCGGTGTGTTCCTTAAGGTTGGTTTTACTTGTATGAAAGGAATTAAAGTATGATTGATTGGTTGCTTGGTATCATCGGACAAGTTCCAGATGAAGATATGTATATCGTATATATCGCCGCAGCAGTGCTTGTTATCATTGTTGTGACGAATATAATTAACTTGTTTTTCTCGCCATTTAAACGGCGTTAAAAAATTTAATAA
>JAZNYY010000060.1:0-6247 GCA_045594645.1 Candidatus Fimenecus sp. | reverse complement strand
TTCGCATCAGTTACAGATGCACTTGCAAACGGTGAAAAGGTTCAGCTTATCGGCTTCGGTACATTCGAAGTTCGTGAGCGTTCAGAGAAAACAGCTCGCAACCCCAGAACAGGCGAAACAATGACAGTTCCCGCAACAAAGGTTCCCGCTTTCAAAGCAGGCGCAGCACTTAAAGCAGCTGTTAAATAATTAAACTTTTGCAAAAAAAATTGGGGTCGCAAATAGCGGCCCTTGTTTTTTCGCGTCCCCGCGACCCCTAAAAATGAATATTTTAGGGCGGGTGCTTGCTCCCGCCGTTAATAATGTATTAAGTGAGTAATTATGAGATTAGATAAATTTTTAAAGGTATCAAGAATAATCAAACGCCGTACAATCGCCAATGAAGTCTGTGACGCGGGTCACGTTTCGGTAAGCGGTCGCGTTGTAAAAGCCTCTTACGATGTTAAAGAGGGCGACATCCTCGAAATTCAGTTCGGCGAAAAAATAACAAAATACAAAGTTTTAAATGTGACAGAATACGCCACTAAACAAACCGCAACAGAAATGTATCAGGAGTTAAAATAGTTTTTATAAATGGAGTTTTAGTATGTTTATGCTCTTAAAATTTAAAACAAAAAAAGAATATGTAAATTTTGCGAATAACATTAGAGCAAACACTAATGTAATGCCTAAAGTATTTTCTAATTATAAAGCTGGATTTTATTCAAGAATATACAACTTTTTTGTTGTTTTAATGTATGCAGACTCAAATACTTGGGACCATGTCAAATGGCCATTGCATTTGAAGTTTTATGGTGTAAGAATCAATTGTAAAGAAAAACACTATATAATTGGCATAATATCTGATTTATGGCTTTTAGTATTACCATTAGTTGCTTTTATACAATTGTTTTTTGCAAATGATGTGGTAGATTCATTTATATATGTTGCAATCTTTTCTTTGTGTTTGTTTTTGACAAGAAAAGAGCGTGCAGAAATTAGAAACTTTTTATATAAATATTCATGAATTATTGTTCAATATGGTTTTAATCTTGCCTCCCTCGTCAGAGGGAGCATTTTTTATGCTTTTTACTGATAATCTACCGTGCTCAAAATCTCCATAACCTCGTTTTCATATTCACTCCACCAATCACCGCTTTGGTTTAAAACTACATAATCCTTATCAAGCACAATAAAGCTCCACTTATCTTCATTATCATAAATTCCCATATTGCCTGCGTGCTCACCTAAATAAATTGTTCTGCCCGAAAGTCCTGTACCGCACACACCGAATTGGTCATCAAATTGAAATACGATTTGCCCATCTTCTTCACCTGTAGGGCGAAATTCTATTGTGTCGGCAGGTCCTTTATATTCAGGATTTTCGAAAAGCAATTCCGGATTTTCAAAAATCCAGATATTGTCATAGGTTTTAAGTTCATACTCCCAATCATCAGGAATAGTTATTGACAAGCTATAGTTTTCACCAACACATTCAACTCTTGTACCCTTGATTTCCTTTTCAAGCCAGCCCAATTCAGTTAAGCTCTCAATAACCGAGGCAGGAATATCCTCGGGCTTGCCGTCATTGAGCTTTATGCAGTAATAGGCACCTGTGCCCGCGGGGTAAGATTCCTCAATTAAGCCGTGTATTACAAGAATTTCGTCACCGCTTGAAAGGTCGGCGAATATATCCTTGTCACTTCTGTTTCTTATTTCAATGGATGAATTGTCCTCATCAATGAGCATATATGAGCCCGTTGCAGTAATAAGGCATTTGCCCTGCGTAATGCCGTAGCCCTTAACGGTCATAACACCCATACCGATTACAAAAATAGCCACAATCAACAGAAAAAACGCAAGAATAACGCAAAGAATTTTAATAGCTGTCTTTTTCATTTTTATTCCCCCTTTTATATATAAGAGTTTATAAAAATGTATTTTGTTTCAAAATATAGTAAAAAAGCGGAAAATCTTAAATTTTCCGCCAAAATTTTGCACTTCGCATTTTGAATTTTGCATTTATTTAGTTCCCGTAGACCCAAATCCCCCTGCACCGCGTGCTGTATCATCTAATTCAGCAACTTCAACTATTTCGGGAATTTCCACAGGCTGAATAACCATTTGTGCAATTCTCTCAAAAGGTTGAATTGTATATTCTGGGTCAGTTTGCTTTATGATGCCTACGCAAATTTCACCACGGTAATCGCTGTCGATAACACCAACTGAATTTAGAAGCCCAATACCGTGTTTAATTGCTAATCCGCTTCTCGCATACACAAAAGCACACAAATTCTTGTTGTCAAGACCAATCGCAATTCCAGTAGGGATTATCGCCGTGTCACCTTTTTTGAGTGTAATCGGCTCATCAATGCAGGCATATAAATCCATTCCAGCACTGCCCTCGGTGGCTCTTGTTGGGATTTTCGCATTATCTCGAACCTTTTTAATCTTTAATTCCATTACTCTACACCTCTGTATAAAAGTCCTCGGGTAAATTCGCCCGTGGGCTTTTCTCCGTTTTTGTATGCAGTCAGAATTTGCTCAACTTCATATTTGTTCTCTGTTGTGAAGTTGAAAAACAGTATGTCGCAAGGGGAAATTTCTCTCATTCTGTCCGCCATATAGAGCGGGCGGGAGTTGAGAATTTCAGAATATCCCATATGACAACGCACGGGAAAGCTTATACCCTTTCTATCGGTAATTTCACTGTTTCTTTTACATTCCGCACAGCTTTTACCGTTTTTTACGGGGCAGTTTCGAGTGAGCATAAGCGGAGTTCTGCCATAAACCGTAATACCCTTTGATACACTTGACGAGATTTTCGGGATTTTTTCAAGAGTACATTCATTTGATGCGATTAGTTTTTCAATTCCAAGGATTTTCGCCATATCCATTGAAAGCGAATTCATAACATTCATTGACGGTGAGGCAACAACCCTTTTACCGCACTTTTTCGCAATCGCAACCGCGTCAAGAGTATGACAAAGACAGTATTGTGCAGACGAATTATTAAGCATTCTCTCAACCTTTTCGCCGTTTCCAAACATACCGTGGGGCAATTCTACACCATTGCCGTTTGCTTTGATTATATCGTCACTTGTTCCAAGCGGAACAAAAATCAAATCTGCAACAATATTGTTTGGGATTTGCTCTGCGTTATCAAATCTGCAACAGATTTCTCGGCGGTTTTCCGACTCGATTTCAGTAGGAACGGGCGAGAAAAATATTTTTCTTTCCTCTTTACCCGAAATTTCATTTTCAAGCATTGTGAGAACTACTCTACGCATTGAATTGAGTGCCGAAACGGGCAATGAATAATCAACCTCACCCAAGATTTCAACATTTTCCGTCTCAAATTGTGTACCACCGCATTTTGAAAGTGCCTCTTTTATTCTGTCGGGCAATATCGGTCTGTTTATGGGTGCTTCGCAAAGCATTTCACTTTGGACACTTACCGAATGACCGTTACATTCTGCAGTCACAACTGCTTTTTCACCGATTTTTCCACCAAAGGTGAAATTAACCTTGTATCTCGGTGCTTCTTTTTCATAATTTATCGCGTATTTATTAAGTAACTCTTTTGTTGCCGATTGCACATTTTCTTTTTCGCGGTAGCCGAACATATTACGCCCGAGTTCACCCTTGAAATAACCGTCAGTAAAGCCCGAACGAGAGAATAAATCGTGCAAATCCTTTTCTGCCTCAAAATTGTATTGACCATTTGCCGATTTTTTACAAGCCTTAACTGCCGCGCTTACATATTCGGGGCGCTTCATTCTACCCTCAATCTTAAATGAGCAAATGCCCATTTCTGCGAGTTCGGGAATATGCTCAATGAGGGATAAATCCTTAAGACTTAAATCGTGACCCGTGCCCTTTTCTGCCTTAAATGGTAAACGGCAGGGCTGTGCACAAAGCCCGCGATTTCCGCTTCGTGAGCCCAAAACTGCACTCATAAGGCATTGACCCGAAACGCACATACAAAGTGCACCGTGAATAAAGATTTCAAGGTCAATGGGGGAGTGCTCGCATAAATACTTAATTTCGTCAAAGCTTAATTCTCTCGGCAAAACTGCACGCGAAAAGCCCAAATCCTTGAGAATTTTAAGTCCCTCGAGTGTGCCTACGCTCATCTGTGTTGATGCGTGCATTTCAAGGCTCGGACAAATTGTCTTTACCGCCTTGGCAACGCCTAAATCCTGCACAATAACCGCGTCAGCCCCAAGTGTTGCAATTTTGCGGATTGCATCGTAAACTTCTGTTAATTCGCAGTCTTTAATAAGGGTGTTAAGAGTAATATGTACCTTAACACCCCTGGCGTGACAATATTCAATTGCATTTTTCAACTGCTCGTCCGTGAAATTCTGAGCATTTCGGCGGGCATTAAAATTGCCCATACCGAAATAAACCGCGTCAGCACCGCTGAGTACCGCCGATTTTAATGACTCTTCATTCCCCACGGGAGCGAGAATCTCAATTTTATTCTTCATTATTATCGTTTTTCACACCAGCGAAAAGATTAATCTGGTCATTTTTAAATTTTGCTTCAGTTTTATATCTCTCAAGCTCGCGCTTATAATAATCTCTTTCAGATTTCGCCTTTGCGGCATCCTCAAGATAATCTTTAATCTGTGAGCGGAAATTCTCAACATTCTTTTCACTTTTTGTCAGCTCGTCAGCCATCTCAAGAGCCACAAGAATTGCCGCCTGAGTAGCAGTAACAAAAAAACTGCCCTTCATAATCTCGTTCATTCGCTCGTCAATTCTTCTGCCAAGCTCTTCGGTGTATTCAACGCTTTCATCGGTGTTGATTACATAATTTGAGCCGCGGATTGTAAGCTTAACCTTATTCATATTTTCCATAACTTTACACTCCGATACAGTAAAATCTTTTAGTTATTTTAATTGTATCACATAAATATATGATTTTCAAGTTATCTGTGTTTAAACAAATTGTCGAAAATATTTGAATTGTTGAATTTTTTACATTCTTCGGGACAATCGAACTCCACAAGAATAGTGTCGTCGCCAATAACCTTTATGTCCTGCCAACAGATTTTAATGTCTTCAGTTTTGCCGAGTAATCCTAAGCATTTTGATTTTCCCCACACAATAATTGACACAATACAGCCCGAGCAAGTATCAATTTCGACATCACAGACATTTCCAAGCCTACACCCGTCACTTAAATTTATAATCTCTTTTTCGTGTAAGTCAGTAATACAGCAATTCATAAAAACACCCCTGTTAATTTTATTTAACAGGGGATAATATTATGATTCTTTAATTTTCTTAATTGCTCCTTTTTCAAGACGGCTTACTTGTGCCTGACTAATGCCTACTTCCTCGGCAACCTCCATTTGCGTTTTACCCTGCATAAAACGAAGATTTAAAATCAGTTTTTCACGGTCGCCCAAGCCCTTGATTGCTTCTTTAATCGAGATTTCGTTGAGCCAATCCTCATCACTCTCGCTGCTTCCTACTTGGTCCATAACATAGATTGTGTCACCGCCGTCAGAATACACAGGCTCATAAAGTGAAATGGGCTCAACAATGGCTTCAAGGGCAAGTACCACATCAACGGGCTCAATTTCCATTTCATTTGCAATTTCTTCAATTGTGGCATCGCGACCTAAATCGTTTTGAATTCGCTCTTTTATCTGCATTGCGTGGTATGCGGTGTCGCGAAGTGAACGGCTCACGCGAATTGCATTGTAATCACGCAAATATCGGCGGATTTCTCCAATAATCATTGGCACAGCATATGTCGAAAATCGCACATTCTGTGAAATATCAAAATTGTCGATTGCCTTTATAAGCCCAATGCACCCCACCTGAAATAAATCGTCGGGATTTTCACCACGGTTTGCAAATCGCTGAATAACCGACAAAACAAGCCTCAAATTCCCCTCAATTAGTTCCTGCCGTGCTTTTTTATCGTTATTTTCTCTTATCCTTTTTAATAACTCTACCTTTTCCGCTTCCTTTAAAACCTTTAATTTCGCCGTATTAACTCCGCATATTTCAACTCTGTTGTATTGCAAAAAATCACTCCCGAATAAAGTTCCAATAAAAGTATTACCAACTATTGAAACTCTAAACGGGAGTGATTACTTTTTATTTGGCAAATTGGGAGTTTGTCGAACTCATTTCGTAGGGGTCGGCGTCCTCGACGACCCATTGTTAATTTACCTGTATATTTGGTTAGGGCTGTCGAGGACGCCAGCCCCTACAAGATTACATAACCATATAAATGAGTTAGACA
>JAZNYY010000059.1:0-95637 GCA_045594645.1 Candidatus Fimenecus sp. | reverse complement strand
GTTTTCCTCCCTCTGCGAGGGAGGTGGGAACGCTTTAGCGTTGACGGAGGGAGTATTCGTGTCTTTACTCCCCCAGTCGCCTAACGGCGACAGCCCCCTCAAAGATGGGGCGACAAATTTAGTGACTGTAAAAAGAAAAAGTCGGTATTTCTACCGACTTTAATTTTATTTCTTTAACAACGGAATAACATTTTCTGCTACGATTTTATATGCATTCACATTGATGTGTAATCCGTCATAGGTGAATTCTTTTTTCAAATTTCCGTTTTCGTCTTTGAGCTTGTCAGTGATATCAAGCCAAATGCAGTTGTGTTTTTCACTTAATTTAATAAACTCATCATTCATCGAATAAATTTTTTCATTACTTCGCTTTTCATTTCTAAACCGCATTGGTTTATTGATAGGATAAACTGCCTGAAAAATCACATTTGCATCGGGGCAAGCCCCTTTGATTTCTTTTAAAATCAGGTCTACATTACGCACTGACATTTCAAGAGGAAGACCCCTGCCAATGTCATTTGTACCAATCAGCAAAACAACATTTTTAGGACTTATATTAAGCACATTGTCGTGAAGTCTTTCAAGAAGTCTGTCAGTTGTGTCACCACTTATTCCGCGGTTATAAACCGCTTGACCTGTTGACTTTGAAAAATCATAAAACAATTCATACCAATTGAAAAAATCAGTAATTGAATCACCCAATAAAACAGTTTGTGACTGTAAGGCATATTCTTCATTCAGTATGCGGTAATTATCACGCTTTGTACTTTTTTCACGGTCATATTTGGTAACGGCTGAGTAATCAGTTTTTCTTTTGCCAAAAATCATAAACTCACCTTATTCACTCAAGAAATCTCTTTTCATAATGCACTCTTCAAAGAAATCATTTACGGTGTCCATAACCGTTAAATCTTCTTTTGTAATGAGCGCATAGTCAATATTTTGATAAATTTCATAAGCCTTGGGGCTGTTTTCACCCAATGAGCCGATACGAGCAAAAATATCATTCATATATTGCTCTGCATCCTTTGCGAGATAAACATTGTGATATTTGCTCTCGTAAAGCACAGTTCTTGCGTTTTCATTATCTGCAATTCTGTTCTTTCTGCCAACGGGACTGTTTTTAAGAGTAACAGTCAAATCATTACCGCCGTGCATAATGAGTGTGGGTATTGAATTGCCGTTTATTGTGTCGCAGGTGCGAAGAATGCCCGTTTTACCGAAGCGAACAAAATTGATTATATCAAAAAACGGACTTAAAATACTCAAATTGATTTTGGTCTTTTGCTTTGCCGCGTCACGAAGAAGCTTATTCATTGAGTTAAAGGGCGAGAATGCCGCAATACCCTTAATTTCAATTGCGGGCTTGAGTGCTGAAACATTACAAACGCTGTAAGCGCCCCAAGAATGACCTGCAAGTAATACGGGCAATTCGTTTAAATCTTCGCGTTCAGAAACAAATTTAAGTGCAAAACTCAAATCAATTATACCCTGTGCAAAGCCTTTAAGCTTTTTGCCCTCAGAAGTGCAGGTGCCCGTGTTGTCAAAAGCTAATACCAAATAACCCTTTTGAGCGAAATAATTGATTTCTGTAGTATATGCAAGATGCCCCGCACCCATACCGTGTGAAAAGACTATTAAAGCCTTATATTTTTCAATCTTTGCGTTACTGTAAAGAAATCCGTTAAGGGTTTGACCTTTGTCAGACTGAAAGCTTATGGGACGAGCATTAAGATTATCAAAGCTTTTCGCCTTGAAATACTTAAGATTTTCGTTGCCCTCGCAACGAGCAGAAATGCCCGCCATATCCATAATTTTTGCTGCGGCAACAAAAAGAATAATTACGAATAAAGCAATAATTCCACCAATAATATACGGCATAAAACCATTCCTTAAATCAATTTTTAGTATAACATCTTACATATATTCTATCATATCGACAAAATTTTGCAATATTTTTATTGATAATCGACTTTTTTCGTTGTATAATCAACTTGAGGTGATTTTTTGATTAACAGAAAGCTCAAAGAAATTCGAGTTCGCAACGGATTGTCGCAACAGCAGGCTGCGGATGTTCTCGGAATTTGCCGTTCGGCTTATTGTAATTATGAAATAGGCAGGCGTAGTCCTGATTTTGCAACAATAAAAAAACTTGCAGATTTTTATAATATTTCACTTGATGCTTTTACTGACCGTGATGACCTTGATTTCCACGATGAAAGCGAGTATGAAGGCGGTGCGCCAAAGTATCTTTCAGAGCTTTCTAAAGAAGAGCGAGATTTAATTGTTAAATTCCGTTTGCTTGATAAAAAAGAGCAGAAGCTACTTTTTAAAAATCTTATTGAACAAAGTGATTAATCCAAAAACCTCGTAAGGTGTGTTCTTACGAGGCTTTTTATTTTATATGTGTTGACTATTAAGTAATAACCGTGATAGAATATTATGATTAAACATTTCTGAAAAGGTAATTGAAAATGAAAAACGAAGCTTACAATATGACATCATCTCTTGAAGACTATCTTGAGGCAGTTTTTGTCCTTTCACAGCAAAAGGGTAGTGTGCGACTTACTGACATTGCCGAGCATTTAGGGGTTTCAAAGCCCAGCGTTAACCGTGCAGTAAATACACTTACTCAAAATGGCTTTTTAGAGCACATAACTTATGGCGACATAATCATCACTCCCGCGGGCGAAAGCTATGCGGCTAATGTGTTGCGCCGTCATAAGCTTATAAAACAGTTCCTTGTTAACACCTTGGGTGTTGATGAAGAAAATGCCGAGAATGATGCCTGCAAAATGGAGCATGTAATGAGCCCCGTTACAATTGAAAAGCTTTATGAGTACATTGAAAGGCAGGGATAAGCTTTGATTAAAGTTGCAGTTATCGGTGGCGGAGCATCAGGACTTGCTTGTGCCGTTGAGCTTCTTCACAATGTAAATGATAAAGATAATGTAAGAGTAACGCTTGTTGAAAAGCTTCCCCGCGTGGGTAAAAAATTGCTCGTTACAGGAAACGGCAGATGTAATCTCACAAATATGAATTCTGCAGAGTACGGCTATCGCGGTGATGTAGCTTTTGCAGATTTTGCACTTAAAACGCTTACTCCCGAAAAGAATATTGAATTTTTCAATTCTTTAGGTCTTTATACCCGCACAGAAGATGAGGGCAGAGTTTATCCTTTGTCAAACCAAGCATCTTCGGTGCTTGACGCTTTGCGTTTTGAGTGTAACCGTCTTGGTGTTGAGGCGCTGTGCGATTACCGTGCAGTTCACCTTAAAACTGTTGATACGGGCGTTACACAGAAAATCGTTGTAAATAATCGTGACCGTTTTGATTATGTGGTGGTAGCTTGTGGCGGTAAAGCCGCAAAGGTGCACGGAACAGATGGTGACGCATACGAATTACTTAAAATGATGGGGCATAAAATCACCCCAATTGCGCCTGCACTTGTGTCACTTAACTGTGACGAGTTTACAAAGGCTCTTAAAGGTGTGCGCTCAATCTGTAAAATGGATTTAATAATTGACGGCGAAAAAGCACTTGAAAATTACGGTGAGGTACAGTTTACCGACTACGGTCTTTCAGGAATTCCCATAATGCAGCTTTCTCGCTATGTTTCAATGTCACCATCAAATAATATTCATATAAATCTTGATGTTACCCCCGATTTCACAGCCGAGCAGGTTGAAAATTACCTATTTGACCGCCGAGAATTCGGCACGGGACTTTGCGAAAATGTGCTTATAGGTCTTATGAATAAGCAACTTTGCATTACACTTTTAAAAGAATGCGGAATTGCACCTAACGGCAAGATTTTTGAGATGAGCGATGATGAGATTATAAGACTTTCAAAGCTTTGCAAGTGCTGGAAAATCAAAATCAAAAATTCAAGAAGCTTTGACTATGCTCAGGTTACGGCGGGCGGTGCTGATTGCTCACAGTTTAACCCCGAGACAATGGAATCAAAGCTTGTAAATAATCTTTTCTGTTGCGGTGAGGCGCTCAATATTGACGGTGACTGTGGCGGATACAATCTTCAGTGGGCGTGGTCGTCGGGCAGACTTGCAGGACGCACTATAGCTGAAAGGATAAACAATGCTTAGAATCAGTGAAATAAAGCTTGACCTTGACTGCGAATTTTCTGATATAGAAGATGCGGCGGCAAAGGTGCTTAAAATAAATAAAAATCGAATTTTAAAAACTGAAATATTCAAAAAGAGTGTTGATTGTCGCAAGGGCGAGGTTAAATTTGTCTATACGGCAGATGTGACAGTTGACGGCGATGAGGATAAAATATTAAAATCTCTCAATACCAACCGCGTCATAAAAAGTGAAAAGTATTCATATACTATTCCTCAGTCCAACAGAAAAACTTCAATGTCACCCGTGATTGCGGGCTTTGGTCCCGCGGGTATGTTTGCAGGGCTTATTCTTGCCCGTAGCGGTCACAGACCCATTATTTTTGAGCGTGGCAGTAACATTGACAAAAGAACGGATTTCGTCAATAATTTTTGGACTAACAGAATTTTGAATGAGAATTCTAATATTCAGTACGGCGAGGGCGGTGCAGGTACATTCTCTGACGGTAAGCTCACAACGGGTATTAAAGACAGCCGTTGTCGTTTTGTGTTTGAAGAATTTGTGAAACACGGCGCACCTGAGGATATTCTCATAAATGCCAAGCCACACATCGGCACGGATAAGCTTAAAAATGTTGTTAAATCAATTCGTGAAGAAATCATTGAATTGGGCGGTGCGGTGCTTTTTGACACTCAGCTAATTGATGTTATAGTTGCAAACGGATTTATTCACGGCATAACCATTCGCGATAAAAACGGCAGAGAAAGAGATATTGAAACAGATGCTCTTATTCTCTCAATCGGCCATTCCGCCCGCGATACAATCGAAATGCTTTATAATAAAGGCATTAATATGATGCAAAAACCATTTTCTGTGGGTGCGAGAATTGAGCATCCGCAAGAATTCATAAATACCGTTCAGTACGGCGAATTTAAAAATCATCCCAAGCTTCGCGCTGCAGATTATAAATTGGCTTGCCACCCGCCCCACGGCAGAGGTGCATATACCTTCTGTATGTGCCCGGGCGGTACTGTTGTTTGTGCTTCGTCAGAAAAGGGCGGGGTAGTAACCAACGGTATGAGCGAATATGCCCGCGATAAAGAAAATGCAAACTCTGCAATTCTTGTGGGAGTTAACCCCGAGGATTTCCCAAGTGAGCATGTGCTTTCGGGCTTCACACTTCAACGCGAAATCGAGCAAAAAGCATTTAAGCTTGGCGGCGGTGATTATACTGCCCCCGCAACCCTTGTGGGCGATTTCTTAAAGGGGCAAAAATCCACAAAATTAGGCGCAGTTAAGCCCTCATTCCCAACGGGAGTGGCAATGGGTGACATCAGCGCGGTTTTACCCGAAAAGGTAGTAAATACAATGCGTGACGCATTGGTGCAGATGGATAAAAAACTCAAAGGCTTCGCAATGGAGGATGCTGTGCTCACAGCCCCCGAAACGAGAAGCTCATCACCCGTACGAATTCTTCGTGACGAATTTTATCAGACAAATATCCGCGGTCTTTACCCCTGCGGTGAGGGTGCGGGCTATGCGGGCGGTATTGTTTCAGCGGCAGTCGATGGTGTAAAATGTGCCGAAGTGGTGCTCTCTGATGAGACCTAATGTAATCAATCTGTAATTTGACAATGCAATATAGTATTTGGTATCATATACTTTAGACAAAATTTAGAAAGGGGCGGCAAAATGAATATCGATAATCTTTGTATGAGCTGTATGAATGAGCTTTATGGCGAAAAACAGTGCCCAAGATGTGGATATTATGTTGATTCTCCGCAAATTTCTCCTTATCTTCCTTTAAAAACACCAATCGGTAATAAATATATTGTCGGTAAAATGCTCTCATCAAACAGTGAGGGAGCTACATATATGGCTTATGATATCGACCGTAAATCTCCCGTTTTAATCCGCGAATTTTTGCCCGAAAAGTTTGTTGACCGCAGCTTTCAAGAAACCGAGCTTAAAATTAAAGAGCAATGGGCAGAATTTTATTATAAGTATCTCAATAAATTCTTAAAATTATGGCGCAGTCTTGCCCGCGTGCGCGGACTTTCAGCACTTGTGCCTGTAATTGATATTGTTGAAGAGAATAACACCGCCTATGCGGTAACTGAATATATTGAAAGCATTTCACTCCGCGAATTTTTATTGAAGAGTCAGACGGGCTATCTTAATTGGGAAAAAGCAAAGGTGCTTTTTATGCCCGTGCTTTCAACTCTTTCAGCTCTTCATAAGCTAGGCATTACCCATAACGGCATTAATCCCGACAATCTGATGATTGGTCGCGACGGCAAGCTTCGTCTTTGGGGCTTCTCAATCAAAGAGGCTCGTATTGAGGGTAGTGAGCTTTCTCCCGAGCTTTTTGAGGGATATACACCTATTGAGCAGTATGGTTATTCTTACGAAAACGGCAATTGGTCAGATGTTTATTCATTCTGCGCGGTGCTTTTCCGCTCACTTGTGGGCAGTGTACCGCAAGATGCCGTTACTCGCTCAATGAACGACCAATTGATTATTCCCGCCCGCTATGCCGAAATTATTCCCGTTTATGTTATTAACGCACTTATGAACGGCTTGCAGGTTGACCCCGAGGACAGAACAAAGGATATTGAAACCCTCCGCGAAGAGCTTTCGGCAACTCCCGGTAATGTAGTTTCGTCATATTCGGGCGTGAGTGTTCCCAAACCCGAGAAAAAAGAGGTTCACGAGGTAATTGTTGAGGACGCAGGCAGTAACCCTGCAAGAACTGTGCTTATTACATTCCTCATTATTCTCGGTATTGGTCTTTTGTTTTTTGCAGGCTTTATGGCTTATGAGCATTTTGCAGGGGACAATAATGAGGAGCCGTCAACTGAAGCATCTACA
This sequence comes from Candidatus Fimenecus sp., assembly GCA_045594645.1. Taxonomy (GTDB): domain Bacteria; phylum Bacillota; class Clostridia; order Oscillospirales; family Acutalibacteraceae; genus Fimenecus. The sequence goes on along the minus strand of JAZNYY010000059.1, from coordinate 88,686 downwards.
AATGCTCCTGAAATGATTGAGGTTCCGAATTTTGTGAATTCTTCATACGATATGATTGCGCAGAATCCCGTTCAGAACGAGCGTTTTAAAATCAGTTCAACAAGCGAATATAGTGCAACAGTTGAAAAGGGATATATTATTTCTCAAAGCATTGAGCCCGGCAAAGAGGTTGAAAAGGGCACAAAAATCAGCTTTGTGGTAAGTAAAGGCCCTGAGTATGTGACAATTCCGCCTGTTGAAGGCCTCAATGTTGATTTCGCAAAGGAATCACTTGAAAAAGCAGGCTTTGTTGTGAATATAATCACCAAAGAGAATAACGGCGATTATGACGAGGGCACAGTTTATGAGGTAACTCCCGAGCAAGGTTCAAGCAAAATCAAGGGCAGTGAGGTTTATATACAGGTTTGGGGCGCACCCCCAAGCACCGAGCCACCAACTGAAGAAGAGGAGTCAACAAATTCTTCAGGCGGATTTTTCGGCTTTGATTTCTTTGGATAAATCCTATAAAAAATAAAGGGTAACTCAATTTGAGTTACCCTTGCTTTTATGCCATTTTAAATCTTCACACAATCCATTGCGGGAATTCTAATGCCGTTTATTACAACATCATTGCTTGTGTAATTAACATAAACCTTTGTGCTGTTGTCATATTCTGTGCAGTAAACGCCGTCCTGCTCTTTATAGTGCGAGGTCATTCGTTCTGTTCGAATATCGCCGAGCACTTCGTTCGCCTTGGTGTAGTAAGAAACAATTTCATTTATATTACTATCGTAATAATATTTGCCGTCAAGTTCTTCTGAAAACTTTGTGCAATACCAATCAGCACTTGGAAGACAACCAAATTCAATGGCTTTTAAGAACGCAAGTTTAATGTCGTTTGAAGCATTAAGCCCCACCGCGTTGTATTCTGTAATGCCGTGAAGCATCATCTGCATAAAGGGAATTCCCACATAAGCCTCACTTTCAGCCATTGCAACGGGGGATACTGCAAGATTTGAAATTATGTCAGCATTTTTTACTGAATAAATATTACCCGTGTCAATCATAAGCTGTTTTGAGGTTGCAAGCACGGGCAGTTGCGCCGCAATATCCTTTTTCGAGGTTACTCGTGAATAGAATTTGTCAGAGTAATCAGAATAAAGCTCTGCACCTGCATCGTTGAGTGCGTATCCGTCAAAATTCACATCTGCCGAGTCACTTAAAAGAGCCTCAATTTTATTTTCAAGGTTACTCATTTTAAGATAGCCTTGTTTATCATTTGAATATGGGAATGAGTTTTTATTTTCACTTGTTGTTTTACCGCCGTCAAGAGCCTTTGTACCCGCACCGCTATAGTCAAAGCTAAGCAAATCGGTTTCAAGGAACAGTGAGAAATTCTGACTCTTTAAATATGAGTAGAGCGCTTCGTATTCTTTACTGTTACCAAGTTTTCTAGAGAACTTACCGAAATCTGCGTCACTTCCGTTGTTGGCTTCTGCATAAAGACCGTTATAGCGAAGATAAATATTGTTGACACCCTTTGCCTTTAAAAGAGTCACAAGTGAGAGAGCCTGCTCATAATTTGTGAGCACGCTGTATTTGCCGTTTTCATCTATATAACCGCCTTGAACTGAAAGCACAAGGGGGATATATTTTTCGTCAGTTGTAAAGGATTTTGTTGAAAGAACAGAGCTTCTAATCAGATTTTCGCGACAAGCAGTCGCCATTCCCGAATAAGTTGCCGAACGCCCCGAAAGAAAACGGTAGCAAAGGGTAATCTCATTTTTAAACTGATAACCAAGAACTTTTTTAACACCGTTTTTACCCTGCTCGGTAGAAATGTCAGTAATCTTAAATGATGCACCAACGCGATTAAGTGAGGTGTCAGTACTGCGTTCTGCCTCAATTTCGGCAATTGAATCTCCGCTTTCAATAATGCAAAGGAACGCACCGTTTGACCGCTTCATTCCAAATGCACCCACAAGGCAAGCCGATTTTTGAGCATTTTCAGTTGTTGCCGCATCATCACCATAAACTGAAAGGGTGAGGGGCTTGAATTCTGCATCATCCACACCCGTCATAATAAGAGCACCGCTGCCGTCGGGTACGAAAATATAATCCTCTGTACCACTCTTGTCATATGCGCCGAAGTGGTTTAATACTCTTATTTTTTCAAGATATACACCCTCGGGCAGAGTAACAGTATTCATACTCACATTTACATAAAATGAGCCGTCACGAAGTGTATAGTTAACAGTTAAATCAACACGGATTTGGTTATTTGTGAGAGCTTCAATATCGGTTTTTCCCGTTTCTTCATCAAGTGACATTGCATATTTTACTGATACGCCGTCCTCAGACACAGTTGAAACTGCGTTGCCGAAGTTGACCGAATTATCCTGCGAATTAAGAACATAAACAGTATCTTCGCCGTTTGAAAGCTCAACCTCAACTGCTGAGCTGTTAACCTGCTTTGTAACCGAGTTTTGAGGAAGTGAAGTCCAGATATTTCCCGAGCCCGTGTCCTTGATTGCAACGGTCATTGTGCTCTCATCATAAAGCATTTCAATAAGACCCGATTTGCACACCTGTTTATAAGCCTTGCTTTCTGCCTTGTGTAATGTGTCACCGGTATATTCAGCCAATTGATATTTAATCTCGTCAGCCTTTACGGTGCTTGTTGTAATTCCGTTCCCGCAAGCAGTAAAAAGCAAGGTTATTACGCAAATCAATGCAATTAGTTTTATAGTCATTTTCATAAATATCACCAAAAAAGTATGATAGAATTCATATTTTATTTATTCTATCATACTTTGATGAAAATATCAAATTTTTGTCACCCTATCAGTTTTTTTCTCATATCATTGAGAATTGTTTTCTCTTTTCTTGACACTTGAACCTGTGAAATCCCAAGAATATTTGCGGTTTTACTCTGCGTCAGCCCTTCAAAAAAGCGAAGCTCAATAAGTCTGCGGTCACGCTCGTCAAGTGTTGTGAGAATTTGCTGAACTGACAGTCTGTCAACAATGGGCGTGTATTCGTCATCGCAGGGTATGTCAATCTGCTTTTCGTCATCATCCTCAGCGGTAAGAGATACAACGGGCTGTGAAACACATAGCAACTGTGCCGTTTCTTCAATGCTTATGCCCATTTTTTCTGCGAGCTCTGAAACTGTGGGCTCAACGCCGTTTTCTTTCTCTAATTTTTCTTTTACCGCGGTGAGAATTCTCGCTTTTTCTTTTAAAGAACGACTTATTTTTACTGCTCCGCCGTCACGGAATATTCTGCGAATTTCACCAAGGATTGAGGGCACCGCATAGGTTGAAAATGCAAAGCCAAGACTTTCGTCAAAGCCGTCTGCCGCTTTGATAAGCCCCACGCACCCTGCGGAGTACAAATCCTCGTAATCAACGCCTTTTCCTAAAAACCGAGAGGCGCAGCTGCCCGCAAGACCTAAATTGTTTAAAATCAGCTCGTCCCGTGTCATTTTGTGCGCCCGCAGATTTTCTTGCAAAGGGTAACTGTAGTTCCTTTTCCTAAATTAGAACGCACAGTAAGCTTGTCCGTAAAGCTTTCCATAACTGAAAAACCAAGTCCCGCACGGTCACCGCCCAGAGTGGTAAAAAGTGGCTCGCGGGCTTTTTTTATGTCACTAATTCCGCACCCGCGGTCACGAATTGTTATAACCACCTTGTTGTCATCGTGAATTTTTACGCTTATGTAAATTTTGCCCACAGAGTTGCGGTATCCGTGCACAATGCAGTTCGTCACCGCTTCACTCACCGCAGTTTTAATGTCGTTTATTTCTTCAACTGTGGGGTCAAGCTGTGCCGTGAATGCCGCAACGGTGGCACGAGAAAAGCTCTCATTTACAGACCTGCTGTCAACTGTCATTTTAAATTCATTTATTATCATTTTTCTTCACTCCTTTGCTTATGTTGGCAATTCTGTCAAGCCCTGCAAGGCGCATAACCTTATATGAATTATTTGAAAGCCCTGTGACCTCCAGCGTACCGTCAAATTCTGACAACAATTTGTATCTGCCCATAACAAGACCGATTCCCGAGCTGTCCATAAAGGTCACGTCTGAAAAATCGAGAATTGTGTGCTTAGGTCTGCAGTTTTCAATTCTGTCGTCGGTCTCAAGGCGGATTGGCAAGGCGGTGTGGTGGTCGATTTCACCACTTAAACGGCAATATAAAGTCTCGCCGTCAAAATCAATTTTTACACTCATTCTGATTACTTCCTTTCTTTGATATCATTCTATACTCTTATTCCCGAAAATTTTGTCACAATAAGGAGCAGTTCAAATATTATGGTAAAGGGAACAGAAAAAGGTGAGAAAATGAGAACTCTCAATACCTTGCAGGTGGGCGAATGTGCCCGCGTGACTTATCTTGAGGCAGAGGGCGGGCTTCGTCGTCGCTTTCAGGATTTAGGGCTTATCTGCGGAACAAAAATAAAATGTACGGGACAAAGTACAAAAAAGGATATTTGTGCATATCTTATTAAAGGTGCTGTCATTGCAATCCGTAAAGAAGATGCAAAAAAGGTACACATTAAGTGTGACGGCACAAAATAGGGGGTATGTTCCTTGGCGAAGAATAAAAAGCAATCAAATACCGAATTTACAATTGCCCTTGCGGGTAACCCCAATGTTGGCAAAAGTACGGTTTTCAATTGCCTTACGGGACTTCATCAGCATACAGGTAACTGGGCGGGTAAAACCGTCGGTAATGCTCGTGGGCGGTATTGCTTTGAGGGTGCAGATTATGTGCTCATTGATTTGCCCGGAACATATTCTCTTTTTTCGCGTTCGTTTGAAGAAGAATGTGCCGAAGAATTACTCTCTTTCGGTGAATACAACGCAGTTGTGGTTGTGGCAGATGCAAACTGTCTTGAGCGAAATCTCAATCTTGCACTTCAAATTTTGCAAATAACAAGCAATGTGATTTTAGCGGTAAATTTAATGGACGAAGCCGAAAAAAACGGCGTGCAGATAGATTTTGAAACTTTAAGAAATAAGTTACATATCCCCGTAATTCCAATGAGCGCGGGCAGAAAAAAGGGGCTTGATGACCTTAAAAATGCTATTGCAGATTTGTGCCATAACCCGAAGCTTAATGAGAAAAATCAAATAAAATTACCCGAAATTGAAAAGAATATAAGTTATCTCACATCTGTGCTTAATAAGTTTTCAGGTGATGAGCCCCGCAACCCATATTACGCAATGAGGCTAATTTTTGACGGCAGATATTCACAAAAACTGTTTTCATATAAGCACCCCGAAAATGAAAAAGCCCTGCTTTGTGCAGCAGAGCGTACAAGAAATATTGTTTACTCAAAATTCGGCTCAAAAGAGGAATTTTGCGACTATTTAACTCATTCGCTTGTAAATCGTGCAGAAGAAGTAGCACAAAATTGTGTCACGCACACAGAGAGCAAATACAAAAAATACAACGAATTTCTTGACAGAATTTTTATGGGTAAAATAACAGGCACCGTCACAATGCTTGGACTTTTACTATTAGTTTTGTGGATTACAATTTACGGCGCAAATTATCCGTCACAATGGCTATCTTCATTGCTGTTGGGCTTTGAAAATACCCTTGCAGAGTGGTTTTTGAGCGTTGGAATTCCGCAGAGCATTACCGATATGATTGTTCACGGCGGGTATAAGGTGCTGGCGTGGGTGGTTTCGGTAATGTTACCTCCAATGGCAATATTTTTCCCTCTTTTTACATTGCTTGAGGATTTTGGCTATTTGCCCCGCGTCGCCTTTAACCTTGACCGTCATTTCAAAAAAGCCAATACCTGCGGTAAACAGGCGCTCACAATGTGTATGGGCTTTGGGTGTAATGCGGTAGGCGTTACGGGGTGCAGAATTATCGACTCCCCACGCGAAAGACTTATCGCAATTCTTACCAATGCTTTTGTGCCTTGCAACGGCAGATTTCCAACACTTATTGCAATAATCACAATGTTTTTCCTTGTGACCGTTTCAGATTTTGCAGGTAGTGTGCTGTCGTCAGTTTTGCTTTGCGGAGTAATTGTTCTCGGTATTTTTATGACATTTGTGGTGTCAAAGCTACTCAGTAAAACTGTGCTTAAAGGCGTGCCCTCGTCATTTACTCTTGAATTACCGCCATTCCGCAAACCGCAGATTGTAAAAACATTAGTCCGTTCAATTTTTGACCGCACATTATTTGTTCTCGGCAGGGCAGTAGCAGTTGCCGCCCCCGCAGGCGTTATAATATGGATTCTTGCCAATGTAACGGCAGGGGATAAAACCTTGCTTGCCCATTTCACCGATTTTCTTGACCCACTCGGTCAGCTTATGGGACTCGACGGTGTAATTCTCACTGCCTTTATTCTCGGCTTTCCCGCTAACGAAATCGTGTTGCCCATAATAATTATGGCGTATCTCAATATGGGTACATTGACGGAATATTCTTCACTCTTTGAACTACGAGAATTATTGATTGATAACGGTTGGACACTCACTACCGCACTATGTACAATTATATTCTCACTTATGCATTGGCCCTGCTCAACCACACTTCTCACCGTAAAAAAAGAGACGGCGAGCCTAAAATGGACTGTCGCCGCATTCTTAATTCCCACACTCTGCGGAATAGGAATTTGTATTATAATTAATCTGATTTCCAACTTAATAACATAAGAAAAAGCAGTTTGAGGTTCGCCCCAAACTGCTTAAAATTTTATTCCTTTTCTATTGCCGCAATTTGCGTATTCACCGCAATAATTCTTTCATAGATTTCATCGCTGAATTTCTTTTTGCGGTCATAGGTGTAAAGTCCGTTTTGTTCCTGCTCAATATCATAAAGCTGAGTATAGCAGAATCCAAACATTTTGTAATTGCTCATAATTACATCGGTAAGCCCCACATATCTGTCGGCAAATTCCTCGGGAGTTTTAACATCCTCGCCGTAACCCCAGGATTTGATTGACTCATCGCTTACCCATTTAATTCCACCGTATTCGCTTATAAATACCGGCTCGCCTTTATATTCTTGTCTTCCGCCGTTTTCTACAAGCACATGCTGATAAAGATAATCCTCCGTCATAAAACGGTCATAGTTTTTCTTGAAGAATTCAACATCATAGCTATAATCGTGCAAGTCAAAAATATCGGTTTTCACATGGAAATTACCGCTTGTGTCAATGCAGGGGCGAGTGCTGTCAACAGCCTTTGTGTAGTCATAAACAGTTGCAAGTAACGGGTCATATTGGTGTCTGCCCTTGTAATTCCAAGTTTCGTTAAAAGGACACCAACCGATAATTGCAGGGTGATTAAAGTCACGCTCGAGTGCCTCTTTCCATTCGTTTAAGAATACATCAACGCTTTTGGGGTCTGAGTAATCAAGTCCCCAGTTGGCGTATTCGCCCCATACGATATAACCGAGTTGGTCAGCGTAATACAAAAATTTCGGGTCAAATACCTTTTGATGAAGTCTTGCCCCGTTAAACCCGAGTGCCATTGAAAGCTCAATGTCTTTAATTAAATCTTCGTCACTTGGGGCAGTATAAACACCATTTTTATAAAATCCTTGGTCAAGAACAAGACGCTGGAATACACTCTTTTCGTTGATTAAGAATTTGTAACCATCAAGTCGCACATTTCTTAAACCAAAATATGAATAAACCTTATCCTCACCAAAAGTGATAACCAAATCATAAAGTGTGCCGTTGCCAACCTCCCAAAGATGAGTTTCATCTAATTCAATCTGCACAACCTCGTTACCGCAAGCATTCTGATATTCTGACTTGCCAACGCTTTTGCCGTCGAAAAATGCTTCACAGCAAAGATTTGCTTTGCCTTTAAGATTAATATTGAGAGTTACCAATCCGTTTTTGTGGTCAGGGTAAATTTTAAAGCCTTCAACATGATTTTTCGGCACATACTGAAGATATACACTCTGCCAAATTCCCGTAGTTCTTGTGTAGTCGCAAGCGTGACTCTTTTTCCATTCGCTCTGCTTACCGCGGATTACAAATCGGTCTTTAACATTGTCCTCGCAAAGCACAAAAATCTCATTTTCGCCGTCAATTGCCAAATCTGTAATATCAAGTTTAAATGATGTGTAACCGCCCTTGTGCCTGCCCGCAAGCTTGCCGTTTACAAGCACGGTTGTTAAGTGGTCAGCCGCCCCAAAGCAAAGATAGACACAATTACCGTCTTTTTTGATTTCAATGGTTTTCTTGTACCATACCATATTGATAAAATCCTTGTAGCCTATGCCCGAAAGCTCACTTTCAACGCAGAAAGGTACATTGATTTTATCGGTGTAAATATCCTTTTCTCTTATTTCAACCGCTTTTGCTTCATCAGTTGAAAATTTAAAGCCTGCTTTTGCCTTTTGAAACCCAAAATCCCATTCGCCGTCGAGATTTTGAAATTTATCCCTCGCGAATTGCGGATTTGGATATTTCGCAATTTTTATACTCATAAATCATCACCAAGCTGATAATATCATAAATTTTTACATATATCAATAAATAACTTGCAGTCGAAATATTAATACGAGACAAATTGGGAGTTTGTCGAAATGCAAAATGTAAAATGCAAAGTGCAAAATGAAGGGTCTGCGACGCGATTTTATATCTCACTAATACAGAACGCAATGCTATGTAGGGTCGCTTCATGAAGCGGCCGTTCTGAAGTGTGTAATTAAACTACAAACGGGCGATTCGTGAATCGCCCCTACAAGATTGCATAACCATATAAACGAGTCAGACAAATTCAAATTTATCTACGCTCAAATAATGAAAAGCATCTTGTTTGTGAATAGGTTTTTATGATATAATGCAAATGGTGATAATTATGCCAAATAAATTCAACTGGGCAATTTTAGGCTGTGGCAGTATTGCAAATGATTTTGCAAAAGCTATGATTCAAATGGGCGGTAAAATTTATTCCGTTGCTAACCGTACATATGAAAAAGCAGTAGACTTTGCCGAAAAATACAACATAAAAAAGGTTTATGAAAATATCGACGAAATCTTCACGGACAAAAATGTGGATATAGTCTATATCGCTACACCTCATAACAAGCATATTGAGTATATCCTCAAAGCGCTTGAGAATGGCAAGCATATACTTTGCGAAAAAGCAATCACATTAAATTCTCAAGAATTAAATCAAGCCGTTGAGCTTGCAAACTCAAAAAATCTCATTTTAGCCGAGGCAATGACAATCTACAATATGCCTCTTTATAACGAACTCGAAAAAATCATTAATTCGGGCAAGCTTGGTAAATTTAACCTTGCGCAAGTGAATTTTGGCAGTTATAAAGAGTATGATATGTCAAACCGATTTTTTAATATGGATTTGGCAGGCGGTGCGCTGCTTGATATCGGCGTTTATGCACTCTCTTGCGTGCGAATGTTTATGACGGAATATCCAAGTGATATAAAATCACAAGTGAAATTTGCCCCGACGGGTGCGGATGAGCAGTCAAGCATAATTTTAAAGAATTCAAAGAATGAAATGGCAAGTGTAACGCTCTCACTTCATTCAAAGCAACCGAAACGCGCAACAATCTGCTATGATAATGCTTATATCGAGATTTTTGAATACCCAAGAGCCGACAAAGCCACAATCACATTTACCGATGACGGTCATATAGAAGAAATCACAGCGGGCAAACTTGAAAATGCCCTTTGCTATGAAATCGAGAATATGGAAAATGCCGTTTTAAAAGGTGAAAACACAATGAAGCTCGACTATACAATTGATGTAATGAACATTATGACAACATTGCGACACGATTGGAATATGAAATATCCGGAAGAAAAAGGAGAATGAATATGAAAAAAGCAATTAGTATTTTTCTTGCATTTATTATGATTTCGCTTTTGTTTACAAGCTGCAAAAAAGAACCACAACCTCTGGCTTTTACAGGCAGTGACTATACTATTCCAACACTTGATTTAAGCGTTATGCCTGACGATATTAAAGGCACAGAATATGAATACCTTTATACTCTTTCAACCGTTGATGCTTCAAAGGATTATATGGCTCATCCGGATTCCGTGCTTCTTAAAAACGGAAATATTCTCACAATGTACCCCGCAGGTCACGGCAAAGGTGCGGTGCTTAATAAAATCAGTACGGATGGCGGTGTCACTTGGACCGAAAGTATAGAGAATACTCCGACAAGCTGGGTAAATTCACAGGAAACTCCAACAGTTTACCGTTTGCAATTTACTGACGGTAAAACAGAGGATAAGCTTATTATGATTTCTGCAAATCCAAAGTGGGGCGAAGAAGAAACATTGGGTGGCTTTAACTGCTCAATTTCAACTGACGAGGGCGAAACTTGGTCAGAATTTGAGAGGTTTTATGATTTAGAAAGTGAAAATTCCGTTATCCCCATAGTTGCAATGGCAAGTCTTACTCAGCTTAAAGAAAACGGCGAGTTTGTAGATAAGTGGATGGGCTTTTTCCACGATGCCGAATTTTATAATTATAAAACAATTCTCACATTTGATGAAAACGGCAGTATGCAGTGGAGCGTACCCGAAAAATATTTTGCAGAGTACCGTGAAATTGAATTGGCTTCAAATATGTGCGAGGTCGAGGTTATCCGTTCAGAACAGGGAAAAGGCGACGAGCTTTGTTTAATTTCACGCAGTAACAGTAAGCGTATGAACTCTCTTGTGTCTTTTTCAACTGACGAGGGCAAAACTTGGAGCGACCCAAAAGAACTTCCCGCTGCTCTTAACGGTGAACGCCACAAGGCAGAATACACCCAAGACGGCAGACTTTTCATTACCTTCCGTTCAATCGAGAGAGGAAGTAAGGCTGAAGGTAACGCGCTTGAAACCACAATGGGCGGTTGGATAAGTGAGGGTTGGGTTGCTTGGGTTGGAACTTACGCTGACCTAAAAAACGGTACAGAAGGTCAGTATAGAATTAAGCTTGCCCATATCTATACCGATGACCAGACCGAGCCTGAATATTATGCAGGCTCAGATACAGGCTATTGCGGAAATGTGGTTCTTGCCGACGGCACAATTATGACCTCAACCTACGGCAAATTTAGCCCAACAGAAAAAACAGAGAATGGCAAATCACTTAAAACCTACATAGCATCAAAACGAATAAACTTAAAAGATACGGACGCATTGATAGAACAAATGGAATAGAAAAAAGGATGCATTTTTGCATCCTTTTTTTATAATATTATTACTCCCAACGCATCGCCGAAAGTTCCGCCGTTTTTTATATATTCAATGGTGCTTTTTTGCAATGATGTGTTTTGCGGTAATTTTTCGATAAATCCGTAATTACCCGTTTCCTTTTTATTCTTCATAAGGTCGGGATTTTTAAGCTTAATGCCGAAAAGCCACAAATATGTCTGTTGCGGAGTTTCTTTTTCTTCAACAATTTGAAAAAATTTCGCGAATTTTAAAATGTTACTGTCTGCGGGCATAAAATCCTTGTTTTTCGGATACAAAAGCCAGCTATGGCACATAAATTTATTGTTTGGGTATTCGGGAAAATGCTCTGTAAAAAATTCCTTTGCCATTTGTAAGGATTTTTCGCAAGCCTCAATATCCAATTTTTCACCGCGGGGAATATGCATATTAATAATCTTATCGCCAAAATTAATCTTATCGCCGTTTTTACTGTACGGAGTTTTAAAATACCAGAAAAGCTTTTGATATTGCAGTCTGCCAAGCTTGAAAATGTTTAAATTCATATGGTGCATAATCCAATGAAGCTCATAAAGTCCGTCTTCGCCCGTGCGCTCTCGGTGGTCGTCAATCCAGATTTTAATGTCGCTCATTGTGTCCCAGAATATTTCTTCGCTGATGTTTTTCTCTTTATATCTGTCCCAAACCACAGGTAAAAAAGCATAAACAAGGGCTAATTTCACCATCGGTTTCTGCTTAAGAAAAGGCTCCCAACGATTTTTATTGCAAAAGGCAAGACAAATATTGATTTTCACCTTGTGTTTTTTTATGTATTTTTCAATTTTTTCTGTCAAATTTTCACTTGGATAGATTTTTAAAAATATTTCTCTTGAACGCTCAAAATTAATCATATCAATTCTCCTGTGATTTAATAAATTCATTTTATCACAAATTTCTGTAAAATCAAACCGCATATAATATTTTTTTAAACTTCGGCAACAATACTATTGCGAGGTGATAATAATGAATAATCAGAATAACAATAACAACAGCAAAAAAAATGCGCAGAACAAAAACAACAAAAATAACGCGCAAAACAACAATAAGAAAACTCCTACAAATAATCAGTTTTCAAATGCAAATGCATACCCTGAATCAAAGAATGAGAACAAACAGGGCAACCGCTAACAATTTATAAAAAGTTTCGGGGCGATAGTCCCGAAATTTTTTATGTCAAAAATTCAAGCAAATTTATGTGAAAAATGACAGTTTAAATAAAATTTATATTTCTATATAATTATATTATAAAGACTAAACGAGGTGATTTTATGAAAATACAATTTCTCGGTGCGGCTCATGAGGTAACGGGCTCTTGCACGCTGATTACCGCTTGCGGTAAGAGAATTCTTGTGGATTGCGGAATGGAGCAGGGGGCAGATATTTATGAAAATTGCGATTTGCCTGTAGCACCCAATACCATTGATTGTGTGTTTTTAACTCACGCACATATTGACCATTCGGGTAAAATTCCATTTTTAACTGCAAATGGCTTTGATGCGCCTATTTATACCACCCTTGCAACCAATAAATTATGCTCAATTATGCTTATGGACTCTGCTCACATTCAAGAGTTTGAAGCGGAGTGGCGTAACCGCAAAGCAAAAAGAACCGGCGACGCACCTTATACACCTCTTTATACTTCAGATGATGTTACGGCAACCCTTAAAATGTTTAATCCCTGCGATTATAACAAGGAATATGAAATTTTTGAGGGAGTAAAGGCTCGTTTTATTGATGCGGGGCATCTTTTGGGCTCTGCAAGTATTGAGCTTACAATCACCGAAGACGGTGTTACAAAAACCTTGCTTTTCTCGGGTGACTTGGGCAATGTGAATAGACCGCTTATCCGTGACCCGCAAAAGCCGGAAAAGGCAGATATAGTTGTAATTGAGTCTACATATGGCGACCGACTTCACGGTGACCGCCCCGATTATGTGGCACAGTTAACTCGCATAATTCAGACAACCTTTGACCGCGGCGGTAATGTGGTTGTGCCCTGCTTTGCAGTTGGCAGAACTCAGGAAATGCTTTATTTAATTCGCAAAATCAAAGAAGATAATCTTATTTCAGGCCACGCGAATTTTCCCGTGTGGGTTGATAGCCCCTTAGCCGTTGAGGCAACTGAAATCTATTCGGGCGGGCTTACTGATTATTATGACGAAGAAACCCTTGAGCTTTTAAACGAGGGAAAAAATCCCATTCTTTTCAACGGACTTAACTTGTCAATCACAAGTGAAGAGTCGCGAATGATTAATGAGGATACCACACCCAAGGTTATTTTATCCGCGTCGGGTATGTGCGAGGCAGGTCGAATTCGCCACCATTTAAAGCATAATTTGTGGCGTCAAGACAGCACAATCCTTTTTGTAGGCTATCAGGCAGAGGGTACAATCGGCTCAAAGCTTTTAGACGGTGTTCCCACAGTTAAGCTTTTCGGTGAAGAGATTTCTGTTCGTGCTCATATTGAACAGATGGACGGTATCAGCGGTCACGCCGACCACGATATGATGCTTGATTGGCTTAAAAATATTACTCCAACTCCCGAAATGGTGTTTGTAAACCACGGTAATGATGAGGTTTGCGACCTTTTTGCCGAGGATATTAAAAATGCACTCGGTTGTGAGGCAGTTGCTCCGTATAACGCGGCAGAATATGATTTGCTTACTTTAGAGTGTCTGTATGGTGGAAATCGTGAAAAAATTAAACGAACTAAACCAATTGTACAGAAAGCAAATGCCGCATTCCAGCGACTTCTGCAGGCGGGCAAGCGCTTGCTTTTGGTTATTGAGCATAACCGCGGTGGTGCAAATAAGGATTTGGCAAAATTCACCGACCAGATTAATGCGTTAGCAGACAAATGGGACCGCTGACAAGGTAAATCAACTTAATATAGATATTCTTTTTGCCTCCCTCTGACGAGGGAGGTGGCATTTTCGTAAGAAAATGACGGAGGGAGAGAAAAATACGCGTGACAGAACTCCTGTTCTGTCCGCAATAAAAAAGTAAGGGACGATGCTCACATCGTCCCGTTTAATATCTATTATTTATAATCCTTACCTATCAAATATCTCCACGCGGCAACATATTTTGCGGCTGCGCGGGGATTTTTGCTTTTTACATATAAGAAACGCTCGCCGTCAAAAAACATTACGGATTCAACCGAAACATTAAGCACAAGTTTAAGCTTTTCAATGGGGAATATAACTGTTTCGTTCTCATTTAAAACGATTTCAAATCTGTCTTTATACAAACGCAAAACCGCATTGTCTGAAAGCTCAATCTTTTTTCTCTTTTCAAGAGTATAAACAGGTTGCCCGGCTTCTTCAAAAATCAATTCGCCGTCGGGGGTGTTCAATACCTTATCTTTCCAAACGGGCTTTTGCCATTTGTCCCAGTCAAGAACATTGTCAAATACAAGCTCTTTCTGACTTTGGTGGAAAAATCCGTCCTGCCCGAATTCAACTTGATAACCGCAGTCGCAGGTGAGATAATTGCCCTTTGAATGAAGTGTGCCGATTCCGTTGCAATGGGGGCAAATAAAGAGAATTCTCTCAATATGCTCTGCAAGGTTTTTACCCTTGTAATAGCGAAGTCGTTTTCTTTGTTCTTCAAAAGCATTAACATAAATGTCACGCTTAATTGCTTCATTAACCTCTTCAGCGGTCATATTCTGAAGCTCTTCGGGAGAATATTCTCTAACGACCTTACCGTGAATTCTGCCCTTGCGAAGCCCCGTACCCCATCTTGGCGTGTGGAAGAAACCGCCCTTTACACGATAGGTAATAAGTGCTACACCTAAATCCTTGACAAGCTGACCTGTTCTTGGTGAGAAAAATCCCGTTTCACCGTTAGGGGTTATAGTGCCCTCAGCGTAAAGTCCTAATGGCACGCCCTCTTTTGCACTCTCCATCATATCATTAATGAGAACTGATGGGGGATTATCCCTGCCCTTTACAATCCAACCACACATAGTTTTAAGGAAAAATTTAACCCAAGGATTGAAAATTACATGGTCGCCCATAACAAATCTGACATATTTTTTCAATGAACACAAAATATATATGGGGTCAAGAGCATCTGAATGGTTTGAAATAACAATAAAATTCTTGTGTTTAGGTCTGTATCTTTTAACCTTAGCGTGCGCAATTAAAAGAACAATCCAAAACCCGAGAAATCCTACCGTATTCAGATTGACTTTATTAAAAAAAGTTTTTAATTTCAAATTTCCACTTCCCTAATGCTTAACGCAATTAAGCAATTCTAAATATAGAATAAAGAAAATCTTAATAATTGTCAAGAAGAATGAACAAAATGTGTAAAATGTGTCTATGAAATACTAAAAATTGTACCTTGTTGATTTTTTCTGTCATATTTTATATAATTGTATTCGGAAGTGATTTTATGAATGGCAGATATTACTCTTTAAATGAATATCTAAAAAATACCTTTGGCGAAAAGGTTTATAAGCTGTCTCTTGATTTAGGGCTCACTTGCCCAAACCGTGACGGTAAATTAGATACAAGAGGTTGTGTTTTCTGCCATAACGGCTCGTCGCATTTTGCTGAATTCGGTGATGATATTAATGTTCAGCTCGAAAAGGCAAAAAAACGAATAGAAAGCAAAACCGATGCGAAAAAGTTTGTTGCATATTTTCAAAGCTATACTAATACTTATGCACCCGCAGAATATCTTGAAAGAGTTTTCACCGAAGTAATAAATCGCGATGATATTGTTGCTGTTTCAATTGGTACTCGTCCCGATTGCTTGCCTGCAGAAATCCTCGATTTACTTGAAAAACTAAATAAAATCAAGCCCGTGTGGGTTGAATTGGGATTGCAGACTGCAAATGAAAAATCAGCGGAATATATCCGCCGTTGTTATCCGAATTTCGTGTATGAAAATGCAGTTAAAGAGTTGAAAAATCGCGGAATAAATGTAATAACTCATATAATAATCGGCTTGCCCAACGAAACAAAAGATGATATTTTTAATACAGTAGATTTTGCAGTTAAATGCGGGACTGACGGAGTAAAGCTACAGCTTCTGCATATTTTAAAAGATACAGATTTATATGAAGATTTCAAAAAGGGAACTGTAGTTCCTTTGCAAATGAGTGAATATCTTGATATATTATTCGGTTGCCTTGAAAGAATACCCGAAAATGTGGTAATTCACCGCATTACAGGTGACGCGCCGAAAAAATACCTGGTTGAGCCTTTGTGGAGTGCCGACAAGAAAAATGTATTAAACACAATTAATCGAGAAATGAAAAACAGAAACATAATTCAAGGAGGAGCCTTAAAATGACTTGGAATTTCAGCCTGCCCGTAAAAATTTATTTTGGAACGGATAAAATCAACGAATTACCCGAAATTATAAAAGAATTCGGTTATAAAAGGGGAGTGCTTGTGTGCTCAAATACCCTTAAAAAGAA
This sequence comes from Candidatus Fimenecus sp., assembly GCA_045594645.1. Lineage (GTDB taxonomy): Bacteria > Bacillota > Clostridia > Oscillospirales > Acutalibacteraceae > Fimenecus. The sequence continues at coordinate 72,050 of JAZNYY010000059.1, read as the reverse complement.
CGGCATAGCCGACAAAATAATTGAGAATTGTAATGGCGTGATTGTTGCCGCTTTCAGCGATATTCGTCCCAATCCCACAACCGATAATGTGAACGCCTGTGTTAAAGCTCTTCGCGAAAATAATGCGGATTTTGCCGTAGCACTCGGCGGTGGCTCGCCAATGGATTGCTGTAAGGCGGCTTGCGCAATCGCGAAAGGCGACGATATAATTGAAAGCTACCACACAGGCGGGAAGCCCATAAATGCTGACGAGGTTATCCCTATGCTTGCCGTTGCTACTACCAGCGGAACGGGTAGTGAAATCACAAATATTTCTGTGCTGACAGACCTCAATAAAAATGTGAAATCCACAATGAACGATACCCTTATGTATCCCAAAGCCGCTATTGTTGACCCACGACTTACCTTGAGCGTACCTCCAAAGGTTACCGCCTCAACGGGACTTGATGTACTCAGCCACGCGTTAGAGAGCTTTTGGAGTGTTCTTCATCAGCCAATTTGCGAGGCTTGTGCAGTTCACGCAACCCGATTGGTTTTCAAGTGGTTATATAAAGCATATTCAGAGCCCGAAAACCTTGAAGCCCGCGAAAAAATGGCAGAGGCATCAATTATTGCGGGTGTGGCATTTTCAAATCCGCGTACTGCGGGCAGTCACGCTTGCTCATTCCCGCTTACAAATCTTTACGGTGTGCCCCACGGTGAAGCCTGCGCAATGACACTTGATTATTTCACCCGCTTTAATGCCGAGGCAGAAAACGGCAGACTTCACGATTTCGCCCGCGATTGCGGATTTAATGACGCCTACCATATGGCAGATGCCATTACAGAACTTAAAAGACAGATGGGAATGGCAATGACACTTACCGAAATCGGCGTAAAAACAGACGAGGAAATCGAAACACTCACCAAAATGAGTATGACACCATTAATGGAGAGAAATATTATTCCATTATCTTATGATGACATAAAAAATATGTATATCCAAATGAGATAATAAAATGCAGAGTGCAGAGTAGGGGATGCCGACTCGGCGTCCCGCCAGTTAATAGGCAGTTTATTGCGGGCTGCCGTGGTCGGCAGCCCCTACAAGATGAGTGGAACAAATAAACACTCAAAAGGAGTTGATAATATGTTCAATAATATACTCAAATTAATAAAAGGAATATTTCAGAATCTTTTTAAAATAAAAGATAAAAATTGTTATTCTCCTTTACATAATGAAATCGAGTATGAGAAAAATCCCCTTCCGCCTTGGGAAGAAATTATTGAAATGTGTTACGACAAGCAATTGGATTGTTATGGAGATGAAGTAGTAAAGGTAATCTATTCAAAACCAAAGGATTTCCGTGCAATAATTTTGAAAGCATCAACGGGTATTTATACCGTTTCTTATGAAAAATTATATCCTTGGGATAGCGATAACGAATACGAAATGTTTGAGTATTGGTCGGGTGGCTTACCAGGGTGTTGGGAGCCTTTTTGTGACGGCTCATTTGCCACATCATCATTTTATGATACCCTCAAAACCGCCGAGAAAGAAGTTTTCTCAATGCCACAGTTTCAAGAGTGAATACGCTCTCCTACAGTCTCACTGCGTTCGACAGCTCCCTCGTCAGAGGGAGCATTTTTTTATACCCAAAGTAAAAAAAACTCAAAAAAATCAAATTTAGCAACACATTGTTAACAAATATATGCTATAATAACAATTATAATAGAGAAATAATACCATTTTTGGTTGTTAGAGGTGTTATATTTTGAAAAAGATAGCAGGGCTTATTGTTGACGGGCATAAAATTATACTTGCGCTTATGCTGGTAATCTGCGCATTCTGTGCAGGGCTTATTCCCAAGGTAGCAATCAATACGGATATGACAAAATATCTTCCTGATGATTCAACAATGAGTCAGGGTATTGATATTATGGCAGAGGATTTTGAAAATCTTTCTACCGCACAGACAATCCGCGTTATGTTCGAGAATTTAAGCACGGAAGAAATCAATCTTATTCGTCAACAGCTTGAAAATATCGAATATGTAGACAGTGTGGCTTATGTTGAAGACAGCGAAGACTACAACAAAGACGGTTACACTAAATTTGTTGTAAGCACCTCTTATACATATGGTTCACCTGAAGAACTGGCAATTGAAGAATCCATAGAAAAGCAGTTTTCTGCCTATGATGTGGAATATATGAACGATAACGCAAGCAGTATGGAAATGCCGTGGTTAATGATTGCGGCGGCAATTGTAATTCTGCTTATAATTCTTTTTGTTATGAGTGGTTCTTGGTTTGAACCCATACTCTTTATGGCGACAATCGGCGTTGCGGTTGTTATGAATATGGGCTCAAATTTGGTGCTCGGCGAGGTTTCGCAGATTACAATGTCCATTGCTGCAATTTTACAGCTTGTTCTCTCGATGGACTACTCAATTATTCTTGCTAACCGTTTCCGTCAAGAAAAAGAAAACTATGACGATGCTGAAGAGGCAATGAAGGTTGCTTGGTGCAACGCATTTTCTTCAGTTACAAGCAGCGGTATGACAACGGTTATCGGTCTTGTTATGCTTGTGTTTATGAGCTTTAAGATTGGTATGGACTTAGGTCTTGTGCTTGCGAAGGGCGTATTGCTCAGTATGATTTGTGTTCTGACAGTACTTCCCGCGCTTCTTCTTATCTTCAATGAAAAGGTTGAAGATACCGAGAAAAAAGAACTAAAAATTCCTATGGGCTTAATCTCAAAGGGTCAATTTAAGCTTCGCAAGGTTATTGCAATTTTTTTCGTTGTGCTTTTTGTTGGCTCATATATTTTGCAGGGCTATACACAGATTGCATATTCTCTTTCGCCAGTTGACCCCATTGCCGAGGTTTTCACACCCTCAAACCCAATTGTTGTACTTTATAATAATGCAGATGAAGACAAAATTGCAGGTATGACAGCAGAGCTTGAAGAGAATGAAAATGTCAAGAGTGTTATGAGCTATTCAACTACTCTCGGTAAGAAGTTTACCTCACAGGGTATGGTTGATATGATAGACAGTATGGGCGTTGCAATGAGTATTGACCCCTCACTTCTTGATATAATTTATTATAGCTATTATAATGGCGAAAATCTTCTACCAATGACAATTCCTCAGCTTTTCGATTTCATTTCAAATGAGATTATTCCTAATCCTATGTTTGCTGATTTCATAAGTGAAGATATGAAATCAAGTCTTGATGAAATGAAAATGTTTGCAGATAAAGATGCTCTCACAACCCCAAAAACTGCAGAGGAGTTAGCAGCGCTTTTTGGTATGAATGCCGATGATTTGGAAAAAGTGTTCGTGCTTTATTACAGTAAGTATCAAGGCGCGGAATTCGGCACAATGACAATGCCCGTTTTTGCAGATTTTGTGGTAAATGAGGTTGCTAAAAACCCACAGTATGCTGTAATGTTTGATGCCGAGACTAAATCGCAGTTGTCAATGCTTGTAACTTTTGCAAATAAAGAAAAAGTCCTCGAAAAACGAGACTATAACAGTATGGCGTCAGCACTTGGCTATTCTGCCAATGACATTCTTCTCTTGTACTGTTATCACAGTGAATATCTTGAAAATCCCGAAGCAATAAATTATGAAGATGTATTCTCAAAATATATTGCGTGGCAGATGATTGAGCCACCTCATCAGATGTCAATTTATCAGCTTGTAAACTTTGTTGCTCAAAACAAAGGGACATTCTCATCAATGATGAGTGAGGAACAACTGTCACAGATTGAAATGGGACAAAAGGTAATTGACGGCACAGTAAAAGGTACTGCGTTCACCCCTGAACAACTTGCAAAAATTACAGGTATGCCTGCGACTCAGCTTCGTCAGCTTTATCTGCTTTATATCAGTGAGCATGGGGATACAAGCAACTGGAAAATGTCAGTTCAGCGTTTTGTTCACTTTGTAGACAGCGATGTGCTGACAAATAAAGATTATGCAGGCTATTTTGATGCCGAGTCCACCTCAATGCTTAAAAGTGCAATGCCTGTGATTGACGCGGTAGCTTCAGATAAGGCTTATACAGCAACAGAACTCTCAGAAATGCTTGAAGGACTTACTGACCAGCTTGACAGTAATACTCTCGAAATGCTTTATCTTTATTATACAAGCACAAAACAGAGCAATCCCGAATGGACATTCACAATCGAAGAATTGTTCGGTTATCTTTCAGAGGATATGGTAAATGACCCCAAGTTCTCGGCGTTCCTTAGCGATGACCTTAAGAATGAAATCGGTTCAATGAAGTCACAACTTGATGATGGTATTGCTCAGCTTTTGGGTAAAAATCACTCACTTATGATGATTGAAACCTCATTACCCGTTGAGTCTGAAGAAACAACATTGTTTATGGATAGCCTCACCGAGCTTTGCAACGCAAAACTTGAAAATCGCGCATATTTTATTGGCAATACACCTATGAGCTACGAAATGGAGCAAAGCTTTGATAAGGAATTGTTGCTTATTACCATTCTTACCGCTGTGGCAATCTTTATAGTTGTGCTCATTACCTTCCGTTCAATTTGGGTACCGCTTATACTGGTTTTGCTTGTTCAGTGCGGTGTTTATATCACAATGTCAGTAAGCTGCCTTATGGGTAACAGCATATTCTATCTTGCGTTGCTTGTGGTTCAGTGCATTTTGATGGGTGCTACTATTGACTACGGAATTCTCTTCACAAACTACTACCGCGAAAACCGTAAGACAATGGATATTAAAGATGCTCTTACAGCCGCATATAACGGCTCAATTCATACAATTCTCACATCGGGACTTATTATGGTAATTGTAACGGGTGTAATCGGCTTTAGCCCCGTTGACCCCACAATTGCACAGATTTGTCTGACAATTTCAATCGGCTCGCTTTCGGCAATATTACTTATCTTGTTCGTATTGCCCGGTCTTTTAGCCGCATTTGATAAATTGATTGTGAGAAAGAAAAAACAAAAAACAAAATAAAAAAGTATGGCGGGAGTTTCATAACTCTCGCCATTTTCTTTGTTGGGAATTGGGCTCCCCCCTTGAGGGGGAGCTGTCGCGAAGCGACTGAGGGGGGATAAATACATCTCCCCTTCTGTCAAAACTTCGTTTTGCCACCTTCACCTCGGCGGGGGAAGGCTATTTTCATATTATCATTTAATTAATTATGACAATGCTCCCCACAAGTATGTCCTTCGCCGTGCTCGTGGTCGTGATGGTCGCATTTTGCATCAGGATTATATTCTAATTTGCCAACAAGATATGAAATAACTGCCTGATTACAATCACCCTTTACTCCGCCGTACCATTTAATTCCTGCTTCGCTTAAAGCATTCTGTGCACCACCGCCGATGCCACCGCAAATGAGCACATCAACACCGTTTGCCTTTAAGAATGTGGCAAGTGCACCGTGACCGCTACCATTTGTGTCAACAACAGTCATACCCACAATGCTGTCATTTTCAACCTCATAGATTTTGAACTTTTCGGTATGACCGAAATGCTGAAAAACCTGCTCGTTTTCATAAGTTACTGCAATTTTCATTTTAAAAGACTCCTATTCATTGATTACAGTTAAAATACTGTTATTGTTTACTTTTATTGTGCCTTTATATTCGCCGTCATAAACGGTTTTAAGCTTGTATTCCTGACAAGATTCAATTATTGTCATATTTTTGAATTCGCCCTCAAGTGTGATTTCTCTGTTTTCACTCTCATTTACTATAACCGTAACAGCTTTGCCATCGGGTGTCAAGAATGAAAATACATTAAAATCATTATTTTCGTCGGGGAAAAATCCATTATCAAGACAAACTGAGCCAACGGGTATGTATTTCGAAAAATGCGCAAAGCCATAATAGCGCTCGGCAATGTACCATTCACTATAATCCGTTGTTGCGGTGAGCGTTGCGTCGGAATAATCATTACCGTCTTCTTTTATTGAATACTGATTTATCGCTACCCAAGAGGTCCAGCTTTCAGCACCCGCATATATTAAATCTTGACCGATAATTCGTGCAGTTATGAGTGCACCCTTAAAATTCTTTGTGTGGCTCTTGTTGGGGAGCTCGCACCATTCACTCATATTAAAGCGAAGCTCGGGGTGGGGGAGCACCAATTCGTTTTTGAATTGCACTCTGATTTGCGGGTTGTCGTCATCGTGGTATGAATGATAAGCGAAAATCGGCATAACGCTCATAACCAACTCGTCTTTTGAAAGCAGTTCAAGATATTCGGGTGTAAGCCCCATCATTTCGCCACTTTCGGGACCGTAGAGCTTAACGCTCATATTTCGCTTGATTATTTCTTCGGCAAAAATATGCATAACCTCTGCCATTTCTTCAGGCTCATAGTGACAACCCTCTTGCCATACATAAGAGCCACCCCATTTCCATTGAGGCTCATTTATGGGGCTAACATATTTTACGGGAAAGCCCTCGTCAATTAGTCTTTGGGTTGCTGTTAAGAAATAATCAGCAAATTTTCTGTAATTCGCCTTTGGCAGATTGCAGGTGTGCATCATTAGACTACCCGATGCCTGTCCCGTTGAGGTCTGTGACCAATGGGGAGAATTTGCAAAGACAATCAAAGTGTCGATATTTCCCTTGTCAAGACATTTGCGCATAACATCTTTTGCAGTTTTGTCAAGAGAGTAATCCCAATAGCCCTCTTGCTTTTCGCGGTCATAAACATACATACTCTCAGTTCTGCGCCAAGGGTTTTGCACTCTGTAATTGCCCTCGTCAGTACCACCACCGATGTTGTAACGGTAAATGTTGAGTTTAAGACCTGTGTCACCATATAAAAGCTCGGCAATCTCGTCTTGAGTTTTTTCGTCCTTGCAATAATGTGACCACCAGCAAGCCGAAGTGCCAAAGCCCTTTAAAGCCTGCAATTTTTTCGTGTTTTTAAGATTTATTTTCATATTTTTTACCCACCCCTGTTTTTAAACGAAGTTTTTCGTTGCACGAATGGTTAAGTTCTTGCAGAGTGAAGTTTTTGTTTAACAAAAGTTAAGTTAAATTTGTAACTGCACTGCAAGGTGCAAATTCACTGCGAAGCAACTTTACTGATATAGTCAACTTCACTTGCCCCAAAGGGCAAATTTAGTTTTAATTTATCAAATCCTTAACAACTTCCCCTGCGATTATAAGCCCTGCCACACTCGGCACAAACGAAATGCTTGCAGGTGTGCGCTCACCGTCATTGTGGGGCGTTTCCGTAGAGTAAAGCACCTTTAATTTTTTTATATTTCTTGCCTTTAACTCTCTGCGCATAACTCTGCAAAGAGGGCAGGTGTCAGTTTTAGAAATATCGGTAATCTTAAAAGCTGTCGGGTCTAATTTGTTGCCCGTGCCCATTGATGCAAGCATCGGAATTCCCAATTCCTGTGACTTAACCGCCAAATCAATTTTTGCCGTCACATTGTCAATGGCATCAATTATATAATCATATTTATTCAATTCAAATTCGTCTGAATTTTCGGGTAGATACATTTTAACAATCGGTGTAACCTCACATTCGGGGTTAATGTCGAGAATTCTCTCTTTTGCTACATCTGCTTTGTTTTTGCCAATTGTTGAGTGAAGTGCATATAACTGACGATTGATGTTTGTAATGTCAACTGTGTCCTTGTCAACAACCGTCATCTTGCCTACACCACAGCGTGCCAAAGCCTCGGCAACATAAGAGCCTACGCCCCCAAGCCCGAAAATAATAATATTCGTATTTTTAAGTTTTTCAAGCGCTTCTGCACCAATCAACCGTTCAGTTCTTGAAAATTCCATAAACCTAACCATTTCGTAGGGGTCGGCGTCCCCGACGACCCGTTCTAATTTAATTTGTTGTTTTTTAGGGTCGTCGGGGACGCCGACCCCTACATTTATTATTTTACCATATTGAAAAAAATTCCGCAATAGTGTATAATCTTTCGTTGGAAATAATTATACTAAAATATAAGGATGAGTTAAATGAAACTTGGTATTGTTGGTTTACCCAATGTTGGTAAAAGCACACTTTTCAACGCAATTACAAACGCAGGTGCACAGTCTGCAAACTATGCTTTCTGCACAATCGAGCCCAATGTGGGTGTTGTGGCAGTGCCCGATTACAGAATTGACAAGCTTGCAGAAATGTATAACCCCGCAAAAACTACACCCGCAACAATCGAATTCGTTGACATCGCAGGTCTTGTAAAGGGCGCATCAAAGGGTGAGGGACTCGGTAATAAATTTTTGTCTCATATCCGTGAGGTTGACGCAATTATTCATGTTGTTCGTTGCTTTGATAATGATGATATTATTCATGTTGAGGGTAGCATTGACCCACAAAGAGATATTGAAACAATCAACCTTGAACTTATTCTCTCTGATATTGAACTTCTCGACAGAAGAATTGACCGTAGCACAAAGGCTTTAAAGGGTGATAAATCACTTCAGAAAGAGGTTGATTTCTTAAATCGTCTTCGTGGCGAATTAGAAAACGGTATTAATGCCCGTGCAGTTGAAATGGACGATGAAGAACGCGAAATTATGTCAACAGTTGCACTTCTTTCATCAAAGCCCGTAATCTATGCTTGTAATATGAGCGAAGAAGATTTCGCAAACAATATCCGCGACAATGCCCGCTATAATGCAGTTTGTGAATTGGCAAAGGCTGAGGGCGCAGAAACCTTGCCGATTTGTGCAGAACTTGAAGCACAGATTGCCGAGCTTGATAAAGAAGAAAAAGAAATGTTCCTCGCTGATTTGGGTATTGAGCAGGGCGGACTTGATTTGCTTATTCAGCGTTCATATAATCTTTTAGGACTTATCTCATACCTTACTGCAGGTCAGCCCGAAGTAAGAGCTTGGACAATCAAAAAAGGCACAAAAGCACCTCAGGCAGCAGGTAAAAACCACACAGACTTTGAACGCGGATTTATTCGTGCAGAGGTTATCCATTTTGATGACCTTATGGCAAACGGCACAATGCAGAATGCAAAAGAAAAAGGTTTAGTTCGCTCCGAAGGCAAAGAATATGTTATGAAAGACGGAGACATAGTTCTTTTCCGTTTTAATGTATAGTTTTATCAGCTCCCTCGTCAGAGGGAGCCGAATGACCTTGCGCTTCGCATTTAATTTGCGCTTGTAGCTCAGTTGGATAGAGCGTCAGACTCCGACTCTGAAGGTCGCTGGTTCGACTCCAGTCAAGCGCGCCAAAAACTCTAAATCGTCAGATTTGGAGTTTTATTTTTTCTATTGACAAACCCTTTTGTCAATGCTATAATACTTTACATTCACGATTTAAAACTTTTAACTGCTAAAGCAAATTTACAAAAGAGGCGATACCAAATGGCACAAAGAAAAGGTAGTTTAATGAGCGTTCGTCACGATATTCAGTTGCTTGACGCAACAATCCGTGACGGTGGACTTTGCAATAATTTTGAGTTTACAGATGAGTTCGTTCGCGAGCTTTATAAAACAAATATAAAATGTGGCGTTGACTATATGGAATTCGGCTATCGCGCAAGCCGTAATCTTTTTAACGAAGAAGACCACGGTAAGTGGAAATTCTGCAAAGAAGAGGATATCCGTGCAATTGTTGGTGAAAATGTTTCAGATATGAAAATCGCCGTTATGGCTGATGTTGGCAGATGTGATTATAAAACTGACTTTATTCCTAAAAAAGACAGCGTAGTCGATATGGTTCGTGTTGCTTGCTATATTCATCAAATTCCAACTGCAGTTGAAATGATTAATTATTTTAACGAGTTAGGATACGAAACAACCTGCAATATTATGGCTATTTCACAGGCAAGTTTTAACCAGATTGATGACGCACTTCAGATGCTTGGTGAGTCAAAGGTTGATGTTATCTATCTTGTTGATAGTTATGGCTCGCTGTTCCCTGAAAACGCTGCCGAGCTTGCAAAAAAATACCTTGAATACGGTGAAAAATACGGTAAAAAAATCGGATTTCACGGTCATAACAATCAAAACCTTGCATTTGCAAACACAATTGAAACACTTTCTTACGGTGTGTCATTCGTTGATGCAACTGCAATGGCAATGGGACGCGGTGCGGGTAACTGTGCAATGGAATTAATGCTCGGCTTCCTTAAAAATCCCAAATACAGCATATTCAGTCTTTTGAAATTCATTGAAAACTATATGATTCCTTTAAAAGAACAGGGTGTAATGTGGGGCTATGACTTGCAGTATATGTTTACAGGTCAGCTTAACCGTCACCCAAGAGAAGCAATGAGATTTACTGAGCAGAAACGCGACGATTATAGCGAATTCTATAAAGAATTATTGGATAACTTTTAAAAACAAAACGGAGCAGATTAGTCTGCTCCGTAATTTTTTGCTTTATTACACAAATTCAAAATTTTCTTTACCTGCACCGATTTCAAAATGGTATTTTACAATACCTAAATCTACCTTAGAGTAAAATCCGCCGGTTTCTTCAGCTCTTACCTTACCGCCGTCAAGCAGGTGAAAACAGAACTTTTGCTGATTTGTGGCAGTGGGGGCAAGCATTGCCGCCTGAACACCGTCCATAAACCACGCAGGCATATCTCCGTAGAATTTGCAAAGTGAATCAATAAATTTATTTTTGTGAGGCTTACCGTGATTTTCGCCGTAGCCTACTGAAATCACGCAAACAAGCTTTTCACCCTTGCCTACCTTGTATTTTGCCTTGCGCTTACTGAATGTGAGTGCTACCCAGCAGGTGTTAAGACCAAGCATTTGAGCCTTAAGCACAATGCGTTCTCCGTAATATCCTGCCTTTTCCTGCAAATCGGCACTCTTTTTGCCTACAAGAGCAATGTAATTTTGCACAGCCGAAAAGTGCCCGTAGTGAGCAAGTCCGCCCGTGAATGCGTTCGGCTCGTCAGTAATAAGTTGAATGTTAAGCCCGCTCTCTTGGTTGCAAGCCTCAATTTCAGCCACGAGTTCTGCAAGCACTTCGCCCTCAATTTTTTTATCAGTATATCTGCGCACCGAATGGCGCAACTGCATGGCTTCCATAATATCCATAATGACACCTCAAAGTAATTATTGTCTGCAAAGTATTTTACTATACTTTTCTTATAATTGCAATAAAAAAGTAGGGCGGGGGATTGCTCCCGCCGTGTTTATTTGATATTTGTTTCATATAAAAGTAGCAACTGTGTAGGGGCAGTTCACGAACTGCCCGTTATAGTTTGCTCTCTCTATTTCGGGCGCTTCGTGAAGCGCCCCTACATAATTAACACATATATAATCTGCATCGCAGAACATAACTTTGTATTAAAAATATTTTCAAATAACTCTTGACTTTTATGGCACATTTTGTTATCATATTCAAGCCGCATATTAGGGGGTAGTATGTCTATTCATACTATAAGTGAGTTTTCCACCCTCGATAGCGAGTCTATAATTTAAGGTAGGTTAGAAAAATGTACGCAATCATTGTTACTGGCGGCAAGCAGTACAAAGTTGCTAACGGCGACGTTGTATTCGTAGAAAAGCTTGACGCTGAAGAGAATGCTGAAATCACTTTTGACAAGGTTCTCGCAGTTGGTTCTGATGACGGTATCACAGTTGGTGCTCCTTATGTTGAAGGCGCAACAGTTGCAGGTAAGGTTCTCAAGAACGGTAAGGGCAAAAAGGTTACTGTATTTACTTACAAGCCCAAGAAGAACGAGAAACGCAAGAAGGGTCATCGTCAGCCTTACACAAAGGTTGAGATTACCGGTATCAACGCATAATGACAAAAGCGAAATTTCTGTTTTGCAAAGATACAATTGTTTCGTTTGAGTTAAGCGGTCATAGTGGCGCAGGGGAGTGTGGCACCGACATTGTGTGCAGTGCAGTTTCTTCGGCAGTTTATATGGCGGCAAATACAATAACAGAAATAATTAAAGTTAAGGCAAATGCAGAAGTTACCGACGGGTATTTAAAATTCGAAATGAGTTTAAACGATGCCCAAAAAGCAAAAGTAATTACTGACGGTCTTTATTTACATTTAGGTGAATTAGAGAGTCAGTATCCTAACAACTTGAAACTTGAAAGAGGTGTTTTTGATGCTTAAAATCAACATTCAGTTATTCGCTCATAAAAAAGGTATGGGTTCAACAAAGAACGGCCGTGACTCAGAGTCAAAGCGTCTTGGCGTTAAGAAGGCAGACGGACAGGCAGTTCTTGCAGGTAACATCATTGTTAAGCAGCGCGGAACTCACATTCATCCCGGCAACAATGTAGGTCGCGGTTCTGACGACTCACTCTTTGCTCTCATCGACGGTAAAGTTAAGTTTGAGAGAATGGGTAAGGACAGAAAAAAGGTTAGCGTTTACGCTATCGAGCAGTAATTTCTGTTAAAAACAAAGGCGGATGCACATTGTTTGCGTCCGCCATTTTTTCTTATGAGGTGATTTTGTGGAAAAGTTTGACAAAAGCCGTAAATTAGACGAAGTCCGCTATGATATTCGTGGTCCCGTTATGGACGAAGCGGTCAAAATGGAGCTTAATGGCGAGCGAATTTTAAAGCTTAATATCGGCAACCCCGCACCGTTTGGCTTTACCGCCCCCGACGAGATTATCCGCGATATGATTCGCAATCTTCACGAATGTGAGGGCTATTCAGAGTCAAAGGGCCTTTTTACCGCACGAAAATCCATTATGCAGTATTATCAGCTTAAAGGTGTTAAGGGCGTTGATATAAACGATATTTATATTGGCAACGGTGTAAGTGAATTGATTACATTGTCAATGCACGCACTTTTAAATCCCGGTGACGAAATTTTGGTGCCCGCACCCGATTATCCTCTCTGGACTGCATCTGTGAATTTTGCAGGCGGTAAGCCCGTGCATTATATGTGCGACGAGCAGAATGAATGGAACCCCGATGTTGAGGATATAAAAAAGAAAATCACCAAGAATACAAAGGGTATTGTTATTATCAACCCCAATAATCCCACAGGTGCACTTTATAGTGATGAAGTTCTTAAAGAAATCGTTGAAGTTGCCCGTAAGCACGATTTAATGCTTTTTGCAGACGAGATTTATGACCGACTTGTTATGGACGGTCTTACTCATACTGCATTGGCGTCACTCGCTCCCGATGTACCCTGCGTAAGCTTTAACGGACTTTCAAAGTCTCACCGAGTTGCAGGCTTCCGCGTGGGCTGGCTTTTGGTCAGCGGTGATAAAAAGAAAATGGCGGGATATATTAAAGGTCTTAACCTGCTTTCATCAATGAGAATTTGCTCAAATGTGCCCGCACAGAGCATTGTGCAGACAGCTCTCGGCGGTTTCCAGAGCGTTGATGAATTGTTGCTCCCCGGCGGAAGAATTTATGAACAGCGCAAATGCGTTTATGAGGCACTTTCAAATATGGACGGTGTTTCGGTTGTTAAACCTAAAGCGGCGTTCTATATCTTCCCGAAATTCGATATGAAGAAATTCAATCTTCACGACGACGAAAAATTTGTTATGGATTTCTTAAAAGAAAAGAAAATCCTTATTATGCACGGCAGGGGCTTTAATTACCCCACACCCGACCACGCACGAATTATATATCTTCCAAGAAGACATATCCTGCGCGACGCAATGGAAGCACTTGAGGATTTCCTTAAAGATTACAGACAATAAAATAAAAGCCTCCCTTGTCAAAGGGAGGGGGACCGCTTGCGGTGGAGGGATTCCTCTGCCGCTTTTTATTTATTCTTTTCTCTAAAGCATTCAATCGTTTCAATTAAAACTGCAACTTGTTTTTGTGTAAGTCCTTTTACTGAAATAGTAGAGGTGTTTTCTAATCCTAAAAGATAATCGGTTGATACATCAAATAGTTTTGCAAGCTCAACAATGTATTGAGTCGAAGGCACAGATAAACCCATTTCCCATGCGTTTACACTTGAACGAGAAATTCCAAAAGACCGTGCAATATCAGATTGAGTTAATCCGGATTGATTGCGCAATGCTTTTATTCTATCAGCTAATGAAAATAATTCTTTCAACATTTTATCACCTCTATTTATGTTATAACAATCAAAATGATATTCAATTATCAAAATGATGTTTTAAATTGACAAAATGCAAATAATAGTGTATAATTCTGTCGAATAGTTTATTCATTTAACTGTATTGACAGGAGGAATACCAAATGGAACAAATAAAGAAAAGTAAATGCTTAAAAAAGTTCTTAAGAACAATCACATCATTATTGTTGACGGTTGCAATCGCTTTAACATCGGCAATAATTATCCACAACCGCGATAGTAAGCCAACAAGTGTTGAAGTAAAAAATGGCTTATCGGCTTATGAGTTAGCGGTGCAGTATGGCTATGACGGAACAGTAGAAGAATGGCTTAAAACTCTGAATGGCAAATCGGCTTATGAAATAGCAGTTGAAAATGGTTATTCAGGCACAGAAAAAGATTGGACAGCTTCTCTTAAAGCCACCGCTGGTAAAGATGGTGTCAGCATTAAAACTGCGTCATTTTCTTCTGCAGGAGAATTGATAATCAAGCTTTCTGACGGTACAAGTATAAATCTTGGTAAGGCTGTTGGTATAGACGGTAAAGACGGAACTAATGGTAAAGATGGTGTTGACGGCACGAATGGTATTGATGGCATTGGTATTTCATCAGCGAATATTAATGAAGATGGTCAGCTTGTGCTCACACTTTCAGATGGAACAACCGTAAATCTAGATAAAGTTGTTGGTATGAATGGTGCTGATGGTGTTAGTGTAACCAATTCTGTAATCAATGATAACGGAGAATTAGTATTAACATATTCTAACGGTCAAATTGCGAATCTTGGTGTAGTAGTCGGTGCTGACGGTAAAGATGGTGCTGACGGTATCAACGGCACAAATGGAACAGACGGTAAAGATGGCGTTGACGGAATTGATGGCATCAATGGTATAGATGGTAAAGACGGCATTAGCGTAGTCAAATCCGAAATCAATTCAAAAGGTGAATTAGTATTAACATATTCAGACAATACAGTAGATAATCTCGGCGTTGTAGTCGGTGCTAATGGTAAAGATGGCACAAATGGAACTGACGGTAAAGATGGCGAAGATGGTACTAATGGTGTTGACGGTGTAAGCGTAACAGGAGCAGAAATCAATTCAAATGGCGAATTGGTGCTTTCATATTCAAATGGTCAGCGTTCAAACCTTGGTAATGTTATCGGTGCAGATGGTAAGGACGGCGTTAATGGTGTTAACGGACAAGATGGTAAAGACGGTGTTGACGGTATCAATGGTCAGGACGGTAAAGATGGAATTAATGGTATAGATGGTAAAGACGGAATAAGTGTAATTAAATCCGAAATCAATTCAAAAGGTGAATTGGTTTTAACATATTCTGACAGTACAGTTTCAAATCTTGGTGTAGTTGTAGGTGCTAACGGCAAAGATGGAAAAGACGGCATTAACGGTCAAGACGGTAAGGATGGAATTGACGGTATTAACGGCACTAATGGTGTAGATGGCAAAGACGGAAAAGATGGAACAAACGGTGTTGATGGTGTAGGTATTGAAAATATCACTATCAACACAAACGGTGAACTTGAAATCACACTCACAAGCGGAACAACAATGAACCTCGGCAATATTAAAGGTGCAGATGGTAAAGATGGACAAAACGGTAAAGATGGTATTGACGGTGTAAACGGTCAGGATGGTAAAGACGGTGTTGATGGAAAAGATGGTGTCGATGGGATTAACGGAACTGACGGACAGGACGGCAAAGACGGTATTGGTATTTCTTCAACATCAATAAATGAATATGGCGAACTCGTACTCGAATACACAGACGGAACATCTGTAAATCTCGGTACAGTTGTTGGTAAAGACGGACAAAATGGTGCAGATGGCAAAGATGGTATAAACGGTCAAGATGGTAAAGATGGAATTGACGGTATTAATGGCACAAACGGAACTGATGGTAAAGATGGCGTTGATGGTCAAGACGGTATTGGTGTAACAAAAACCGAAATTAACGAAAAAGGCGAATTGGTAATCTATTATTCTGACAACACATCATCAAACCTCGGTGTAGTAGTTGGCACTAATGGAAAAGATGGCGTCAATGGACAAGACGGTAAGGATGGTATCGACGGTGTAAATGGTCAGGACGGTAAAGACGGCGTCAATGGACAAGACGGCAAAGATGGCATTGGTATCTCAAATGTAGAAATCAATACTGCAGGTGAGCTTGTGCTCACATTCTCTGACAATTCAACAATAAATCTCGGTTGCATTGTTGGTAAAGACGGACAAGACGGCAAAGATGGTGCAGATGGTAAAGATGGCATTGACGGAACTAACGGCGTTGATGGTAAAGACGGAACTAACGGCGTTGATGGCAAAGACGGTGTTGGTATTGCTAATGTAACAATCTCAACAGAGGGTGCATTGACAGTTGAACTCACAAACGGCACAATCCTTAATCTTGGCAACATCAAGGGCGAAAACGGAATCGGCATTTCAAAGTCTGAAATCAACGCAAACGGTGAACTTGTTCTTACATACACTAACGGACAAACAGCAAACCTCGGCGTAGTTGTCGGCACTAACGGACAAAACGGTGCAGATGGTAAAGATGGCGTTGATGGTACTGACGGCAAGGATGGAAAGGACGGTGTCGACGGTCGAGGAATTGAAAATATTGAAATTGTTAATGGTGAGTTAGTTGTTTATTATAGTGATGAACCTACTAAAGCCGTTATAATTGGAAAAGTCAATGATGATTCCGAAAATGGAAGTATTTTAGAATATGTTTCACTTGATGATGGTACCTATGGTGTTAGGGCAGGCTCAAATATTTCAACTGTAAGCGAAATAATTATACCGGATACATATAATGGTGTTGCTATAACTCAAATTCTTGATAGTGGTTTTAAAGAATGCAATACATTAGAAAAAATTACATTTCCCACCACACTCACGACAATAGGTAGATATGCTTTTTATCAATGCTATAACCTTACAAACATTGATATTCCTGAAAAAGTGACATTTATAGGAAAGTGTTCATTTAAGGGGACCTCACTTAATACTGCGGAAATAGGAAATGCAAACTTGGTTCCAAGTGTTACAAACAAAATGATAAATATAGTTTTGAATAGTACTGATATCGCTTTGAGTTCAAATCCGGGAATGCTTCCAGGTAAGGTAGAAGGTTTTACATTGTCGTTTGATTCGAGCTTTACAATTCAGTCGTATGCAGATGAGCAGGTTATTCTTAAAGCACTTCCATATACATATGATTATCATAATTGTAGCGAGTATGATAAAGCAATAGTTTTATCTGGTGATATAACAGTAAGATGGATAGTAGACACTGAGAAAACTGGTGTCAATAGATATCGTGCATTTACAGTTACGATGAATTGGTGTGATTATGATTGGGTATGCCAACAAATAAATTCGTAGTGTAATTTTGAAAAAGGAGAATGTAATGAAAATTCCTACTCATTTGAAACATAAACCAATTTACAAAATAGAAGATTATTCAGCAGTTGACGGAATGTATAAGAATAATCCCAGTGTTGCAGGGTTATCTCTTGGAAAAGCACAATGGAAAGATACACCCTTTGTTCCAAGTGTAAAGGTGTGGCGTCGCAGTAAAACAAGATGGTCGCGACAAAGCGAAGAAACTACTTTAACTCGTGCGTTGGATATGGCAACTTTGATTATAAAGGTTCTTAATAAGCATTACAACGGAGTTGCGATTTCTTCAATAGATACAATTTACGGCTCTCTTGAAATTACTGAAAATAAGGAATATGTTGAAGAATTAGATAGGTTTTTAGCAGATGAGAAAACACGCAAGGATTTGAATGCTCATATCGAAATGCTTTCTCAAGCCTTGGAACAATATAAGGCAAAAATGAAATAAAGTACGGCGGGAGTTTTTGCTCCCGCCGATTTTATTAAATAAAATTGAATTTGTCGAATTGTTTTCATAATACCCCCCCTCAGTCATTTTCTGCGAAAATCACAGCTCCCCCACAAGGGTGGAGCCCAAGATAGCCTTCCCCCTACGAGGGGAAGGTGTCACCGCAGGTGACGGAAGGGGGGCGTCGCAGACCATCAATTTTGCATTTTGCATTTTTCACTTTGCATTTATCTCTGTTCCCACATAATAATGCTTCAAAATTTCTTTATATGTAAACCCTTGGCGAGCCATATAATCTGCGCCGTACTGGCTCATACCTACGCCGTGACCGTATCCGCTGACGGTGAAAATAAAATTCTCGTCTGCATATTTCACCGTAAATGTACTGCTTTTAAGCTCGAAAAGAGTGCGAATTTCTGTCCCCTTAAAACTTTTTTCACCAATAATTATCTCTTTCACCATACCCGTATCGGTATTGGTGATTTTTTCTATCCATTTTGAAGGCTCGTCACCAAGTTCAGCCCCATTTTCACTCATTATTTCCTTGAATTCTTCTGCCGTCACTTTCACCTCTGAATGATAGGCGGGGGAGAGCTTGTCACCCACGCTGTTAACAGAAATAAGATATGGATATTCACCGCCCCACACATCCGTTGCATTCTCGGTTTGTCCGTTGCTGATTGAATGAAAAACCGCGTTTATGGGCTCGCTGTCATACTGAATTGTAAAGTCTATTACCTCGTCAACGCATTTCTCGATTTTATCGCGATATGTGTCGTAATTCTCGCCCCATTTTTCTCTTTGCTCGTCCTCGGTGAGATACCCTTGATGTGTTGCGCTGCTGTCACTTATGTCAGCACCGTTCAAGCCCTCATTTTTGTGTTCCTTTGAATATAAAAGCATTGTATGTGCCGCCACACATTGCGCCTTGATAGCCTCTTCGTGATATGCCGCGTTGATTTCAGATGCCACCACACCGATAAGATAATCCCGCAAGGGCATTTCAGTAATATTTTTACTGCTCGCGTTCATAACCTTTACAGTGGCTACGGCGGTTTCTTCTTGCGAAACGGTAATTTCTTCGCCTAAAAACTCCTGCGAAATCACATCTGTTGCCTTTTCAACCGAACATAGTGGGCAAAGTATCATTGCAAGGCTCAAGAAAAAGCAAATCATACTGTAACTTTTCATTTTTTATCGCTCCTTTTCAATTGCCATAGTTGACTTTAATCCTTATTTGTATTAAAATATACAATGTATATTTATATTATCTTGGATACATATCGAAATTTTTCTACAAGGAGGTAAATACAATGGCAGAATATATTTCAAGTATCTCCAATGATGCTCTTTCAACTTTATGCGAAGAGCTTCGTAAAAATAACCATATTAATCCCGATTACTATAACAGATTTGAAGTAAAGCGCGGACTTCGTAATTATGACGGCACAGGTGTGCTTGCAGGTCTTACCCGCGTTTGCTCTGTTGAAGGCTATTATATGGACGACGGTGAAAAGGTGCCCAAAAACGGTCGCCTTATTTATCGCGGAATCAATATGAATGACATTGTTACAAATTGTGAAAAGGAAAACCGCTTTGGCTTTGAAGAGGTTGTGTGGCTTCTTCTTTTCGGCGCGCTTCCCACAAAGGAACAGCTCGCTTGGTTTACAGATTTGCTTGCAGAATGTCGCGAGCTCCCCGAAGATTTTATCGAAGATATGATTATGAAAGCACCCTCGCCCGATGTTATGAACAAAGCGGCTCGTAGTGTGTTGGCGCTCTATTCATATGACCCTAATCCTGATGATATTTCTCCCGAAAATGTGCTTCGTCAGTGCATTCAGCTCATAGCACAAATCCCCGTAATTATGACTGCGGCTTATCAGGTTAAGCGCCGTGTTTATGATAAAAAGAGTATGTATATGCACCAGAATAAGCGTGAGCTCGGTACTGCCGAAAGCATCTTGCGTTCAATTCGTAAGGATAAGAAGTTCACAGATGAAGAGGCAAAGCTTCTTGATATTTGTATGATTATCCACGCAGAGCACGGTGGCGGTAATAACTCAACCTTTACAACCCGTTGTATCACATCGAGCGGAACAGATACATATGCCGCAATTGCCGCAGGTATCGGCTCACTTAAAGGACCTCGTCACGGCGGTGCTAATATTAAGGTTCATAAAATGATTGAGGATATGAAGCAGAATATTGCTGACATAACCGACGAAGGTCAGGTTGCTGATTATCTCAAAAAGATAATGCAGCGTGAGGCAGGCGACGGCACAGGTCTTGTTTACGGTATGGGCCACGCGGTTTATACTCTTTCAGACCCCCGTGCTGTAATTCTTCGCCGTTATGCTGACGAATTCTCTAAAAAGACAGGCAAAGAAGACGAGTTTAAGCTTTTAAATCTCATTGAAACTCTTACTCCCGAGCTTTTTGCAAAGCTTCGTGGCGACAAAAAGAAGATTTGCGCAAATGTTGACCTCTATTCAGGTCTTGTTTATGATATGCTCGGTATCCCGCAGGAGCTTTTCACACCACTCTTTATGGCGGCTCGTATGGCGGGCTGGTCAGCTCACCGAATTGAAGAGCTTACCACAGGCGGAAGAATTATCCGTCCCGCTTATAAAAATGTTACTATTCCTCGCGCATATGTGCCTATGGACGAGAGAATTATCCGAACAGAAGGCATTCAGAAAGAATATATTCCTATTGAGGAAAGGTAATCGGTATTATGAAAATAAGAGGAAGTTCAGAAAAAATAAATCCTTTGTATTCTCTTTATATAATTGCAGGGCTTTTGTGTGTTGCAATTCCGTTCAGAACATATCAGCTTTTAAGCCTTATTGAAAACGATACAGGATTTTATAAAGAGATTAACTGGTCGGTTTATCTTATGTATGCACTTTGTATTCTTGCGGTGCTTGTGCCCTATGTGCTCACTCTGCTTGCAAAAAATGTGCCGGAATCCCGCGCAGTTTACAGAAAAAACAAGCTTTTAGCCGTATCAGCGTTTATTTTTGGTGCGGGACTTGTGGCAGATGCAGTTACAGCACTTTCAACACTTGTTCTCGCATACCAGGGATATTTAACCGCAGAAATCAGCCTTGTGCCCACAGCACTTCAGGGCGTTTTCGGTATTCTCTCGGCAATTTATATTTTCATTTTCGGCATATCTTATATTGACGGCAGAACAACCTATACAAGATATAAGCTTTTAGCACTCAGCCCGCTTGTGTGGTCAGTTGCAAGGCTTATAATCCGATTTGTCAAGAAGATTTCTTATGTGAATGTTTCTGACCTTTTGCTTGAGCTTTTTGCAATAGCTTTTATGATGCTTTTCTTCCTTGCTTTTGCAAGAATTTCATCAGGTCTTTCAAACAAAAAAGCAATGCGTTCGCTTTGGTCTGCGGGCTTTGCTTCGGCATTCTTCTGTGCAGTTGCAAATCTACCGAGACTTATTATGATTATTACCGCAAACGGAGTTTCTTTATCTAAAGAATATCCATTTGCACTCTGTGATTTGGGATTTGCATTTTTCTCAGTATGTTACATTGTTAATTCAATGAAAACTGCAGAGAATAATGATGCGTTGGAAATTCTTGATGAGGCTGAAGATGATATTCCGCCCGTGGCAGACGAAACCTATATGGGTGATAAAGAGGTTTAATATTAATGTTGTTTTTAAATAATGTCTTAACGGCATTTACGCAGGTTGTAATTCTTTTTCTTATAGCAATGGTGGGCTTTGTGTGTCATAAAATCGGTGTTTACACAGAAAAAGCCTCGCGAATGACAACCGATTTGCTTTTCTATATTGTAGCCCCCGCAATTATCATACGCTCGTTTATGAGTATGGAATTCAGCCGTGATTCCTTGCAAGGACTTTTACTTGCACTTCTCGGCGGTGTGTTCTTCCATATTGTCGGTATGGTTTTTTCAAAATTATTCTTCAATAAGGGCGAAAAGGATACCGCGTGTATCTTCAAATACGCTTCTTGCTACGGTAATGTTGGCTATATGGCATTACCTCTTGCCTTGGCGGTGTTGGGCGACGAGGGTGTGTTTTATTGTTCCGTAATAATGGTACCCTTTAATATTCTTTCTTTTTCTCACGGTGTCAGCCTTATGCAGAAAAAGGACGAAAACTCAAAATTTAATCTTAAAAAGCTTATTATTAATCCGGGCGTAATCGGTGTAGGTATTGCATTACCCTTGTTCTTGTTGCAGGTGGAGTTGCCGAATGTTATTTACCAGCCCATTTCATACCTTGCAGATTTGAACACACCTCTCGCAATGGTTATGTTCGGCACGTATTTAGCCTCTGCCGATTGGAAAACTCTTTTCTCTGATAAGAGAATATGGGGCACGGTGGCACTTAAAATTATTGCAATGCCACTTATAACAATTTTAGGGCTTAAGCTTTTAGGCTTTGGCGGTACTTTGCTTGTTGCCTGCGTGCTCAGTGCATCTGCACCAACGGCAAGCAACACAGTAATGTTTGCGGCAAAATATGACCGCGACACAGCGCTTGCCTCAAAGGTAACATCTTTAGTAAGTGTGTTATCAATACTCACAATGCCTGTAATGATAGCTCTCGCGCAGTTGTTACAGTAAAATAAATTAAGGAGTGATTTTATGAAGCTCATAATTGCAATTATCAATAATGACGATGCAAATGCCGTTATGAACGGTCTTACAAAAGAGGGTTACTCTGCAACAAGGCTTTCCACCTCGGGCGGATTTTTGCGTGCGGGGAATGTAACACTTCTTATTGGCGTTGATGATAAAAAAGTTGATGCTGTTACAAATATACTCGGTGAATATTGCAGTCAGCGTAAAAAAATCACACCCGTGAACACTACATATATAGGAGAATCAATGCTTTCATCAATGCCCGTTGAGGTAACTGTCGGCGGGGCTACAATCTTTGTGCTTGATGTTGAGCAGTTTTATAAGATATGACAGATAAGCTTTATGATATAGTGCAAACTGCGGTTTCACAGGGGAGCTTTCCCCACGGTGTGCTCGTTGAGTGTCAAAACGAAAAAGAGGGCGAGGATTTTGCCCGATTTATCGCAAATTGCCTTGTTTGCAGGGGAGAAGCTAAGCCTTGCGGAGCGTGTCCCGATTGCTTGAAGGCGCAAAAAAACGGACATCCCGATATTACCGAAACTGACGGTGTAAAGGGCAAAAGCCGTAATTTTACCGTTGATGCAGTCCGTGAAATCCGCGATGACGCGTTCATTGTGCCCAATGAGAGCGACCGCAAAATATATATCCTTAAAAATGCACATAATATGAATGAGCAGGCGCAAAATGCAATTCTCAAAATTCTTGAAGAGCCGCCAACATATGTGTTTTTTATAATCGTGACAACCTCAAAAAGCACTATGCTTGAAACGGTGCTTTCTCGTGTACAGGTCTATTCGCTTTTAAGTGACGAGGGTGAAATCACCGAAAAAGAAGAAAATGCAGTTAAAGGCTTTGTGTCGGCACTTCTTAATGTGAATGAGTCGGCTTTGATGGAGCAAACTGCGATTTTTCAGAAGAATAATCAATTTGCACGCTCTGTGCTCACCTTGCTTTCAGAGGTTTTTCGTGATGCACTTGTGAAAAAAAGCGGATTTGAGCGCGAATTCAGATTTTCTCAAGAGGTGAAAACTCTTTCAAATTCGGTAACTGCTAAAAATCTTATGCAGTTGTGTGCAGTATGTGACGAGCTTGTTGAGTCAATTGACCGTAACTGCAATAACAATCTGCTTGTAATTCGTATGTGCTATGAATTCAAGCGCGCTATAGGAAGATAAAACCTTAATTTAGGAGTAAATATATGATAGAAACTGTTGGAATAAGATTTAAAGAAGGCGGAAAAATCTATGATTTTGACGCTGACGGAATGAAATTCAATAAGGGTGACTACGCAATAGTTGAAACCGTTCGCGGAATGGAATGTGGTCTTGTTGCAAAGGCAAACCACGGCACTAACGAGGACGATATTACAAAACCGCTTAAAAAGGTTATTCGCGTTGCCACTGAAAAGGATATCAAGGATTTAGCAGAAAACAAGGTCAAAGAAAAAGAGGCTTTTAAAATCTGCGAAGAAAAAATTCTCGCTCACGGGTTAGAAATGAACTTGGTTGATGTTGAATATACCTTCGACCGCAGTAAAATCCTTTTCTATTTCACCGCAGACGGCAGAGTAGATTTCAGAGAGCTTGTAAAGGATTTGGCGTCTGTTTTCAGAACAAGAATTGAGCTTCGTCAGATTGGTGTTCGCGATGAATCCCGTATGGTCGGCGGCTTTGGAATTTGTGGCAGACCGTTCTGCTGTAATACCTTCTTAAACGATTTTCAGCCCGTTTCAATCAAAATGGCAAAGGAGCAGGGTCTCTCGCTTAATCCTACCAAAATCAGCGGTACTTGTGGCAGACTTATGTGCTGTCTTAAATATGAGCAGGATACCTATGAGCATCTTCTCCGTGTTACCCCAAAGGTTGGCGCGATTGTTGACACTCCTGAGGGCAAGGGTACCGTAATCGACAACAATCTTATTACGGGTATGCTAAAAATCAGTCTTGACCGTCGTCCTGACGCAGCCCCCGTGAGTTACCACCGACATTCAGTAAAGACCTTGAGAGACGGTAAAATCCGCGTTGAAAAGGAAGAACTTGAAGCTTTAAAGGGAATTGAATAATTTAGTACTTGATTTTTTGAGTTTATGTGTTACAATGTTATTACATCATTAAAGGGAGGGTACATAAATCATGGCATATGTAATTAGTGATGAGTGCATCGCTTGTGGCGCATGCGCAGCAGATTGTCCTGTTGAGGCTATCTCTGAAGGCGACGGCATCTATGTAATCGACGCTGATACTTGTATCGATTGCGGCGCTTGTGCAGACAGCTGTCCTGTTGGAGCTCCTCAGGCTGAATAATTATTATGAAAAAGTCCCACCGAATTTTCGGTGGGACTTTTTGTGTGTAATGTAGGGTGTATGTTTGCTGCTTTGCTTTCAAAGTGTCTCCTCGTCATTATCATACAACTCATTGTTGATTTCACAAACACTCTTGCCGTTGGCAATACCCAAAATGATAATACTGTCGCGCTTCAGCTTTGGATAAAGCGGAGCAAATTTAGCAATTTTGAGTGAAGCTTGCACTTCTTCAAGAGTCATATTCATAGCGATACAAAGACTTAAAAGAGTGTTTCTTGATGGATTTCTCGTACCGGAAAGAACTTGAAAACCAAAAATCTCGCTAATTTCAGCACCTTTGATTATATGGGATTTTGTGAGCTTTTTCGATTTTATATATTCACTTAAAAATTGTGAAATCGACAAGTCTACAAAATATTCCTCATTCTCTTTTGTGTATTTTTCAATATTGTTGGACTTCAGCAATTCGTCCATCATTTCGTCTGTGGGCTTCTTTATCATATTTTCACTTTCCAAATCTGTTTTTTCATAGTATAATAAATTTAACAAGGTTTTGCAAGGGGATTTTAATTTGATTTCTTTAGATAATATTTTAAAAGAACAATATTCTGTGATAAAAGTTTATAAAAAGACAGAAGAAAAATCCATATTATTGCTTCGTCATAATGAATTGAAAAAAGACATAATCTGCAGAAAATTCAAGGGCAACGGTGATGCTTATAAAATTCTGCGTGGGATTTCATTTCCTAATCTTCCCGCCGTTTTTGAGGTGGCAGAAAATGAAGAAGAAATCACAGTATTAGAAGAATTTATCAGCGGTATTTCAATAGCCGATGTGCTGGCTGACGGACTTTATGATGAATGGGGCGTGAAGCATGTTGTAAAAGCCGTGTGTGACGCCCTTACGGTAATTCATTCTTGCGGGATTGTCCACCGCGATATTAAACCTGAAAATATAATGATTACAGATGACGGTATAGTAAAACTTATTGACTTTGATGCCGCACGACTTTTCAAAAACGGTCAGTCAAAGGATACTAAAATTATCGGCACGGCAGGATATGCCGCACCCGAGCAGTTGGGACTTGCCCAAAGTGACGAGCGAACCGACATTTTCGCCGTGGGAGTTCTTATGAATGTAATGCTGACGGGCGAGCATCCCTCAAAAAAGCTATATAAAGGCAAGCTTACTAAAATAATAGAAAAATGTATTCAACTTGACCCGCAAAAACGCTATGCAAATGCTGAAGAATTAAAAAAATCTTTATAAAAAATAAAAACCTATGCAACCGGCATAGTACAAAAAGACCACTCTCAATTATAATGATTGAGGGTGGTTGTTTGTTTTATTTATCAGACTTCATCATATCGTTAAGAGCATATTCGCAGCATTGAACAACTAACTGATTGAATGAGATATTGTTTTGGTCGGCAATAGTCTGTAAACGGTTAATCAGGTCATCAGGCATACGAATTGTCTTGTTAGATTTTTGTTGGTTTTGTATTTCAAACATTCAATCACCTCTACACTATAAATTTTATTGCAAATCGCAATGAAATTATACAAGTAAAATTGCAAGTAAAAATCACTTGCAAAACAAAATGTAGTGTGATATTATAAAAATATCAAAAAAGAAAGAGGGATTTTTATGTCAAAAATTAAAAACTTTTTATTCCAAAATAAGAAACGAAAAATAATTACTATTTGTTCATTTGTATTAGCAATAGTTATTTTGCTATCTGCAATATTGATACCTGCAATATCAAATATGGATAAAAATTTCAAGACAGAAGAAGAAATGTACGACTATTTTTTTGGTACTTGGAAAATTGATGGAAGGTATTATTTCGTTGGTAGTGACGGCGTTGCTACAACTAACTATTTGTTTGAAGATTATTTTATAGAAATGATTAAATCCGCAAAAGATGTAGAAGTAATTAAAGATTTAACCCTTGAAAGCTGTGAAGAAAGTATTATATCTGAATTGGTATTTCGTGAAGTTTATTATCATCCTAAAGCAGTTAGTGGACATGTGTATTTCAAAGGATTAGATATAGAAATATATATAAAAAGGAATAATCGAATAGTCGCATTCGAGGACGGTGAAGAAGTAAGCATAACAAAAATTTCTGATGATATTTCTCTTGTACATGATGATATTATAGAAATGTTTAATGATGCTAAGAAAGATGACCTTTTAATATCAAACTTCATTCCCAGCTTTTCTGAGTTAAAAGAGCTAATTAAAACCGATTCAAAAACTTCTTCATTAGTTAATACTACTCCGCAAATGTCCGTTATAAATGATAGTGAAGACATGACAATGTTTTTCCTTGGCAATTGCACTAATGCTCAACAGTCTTCGGCGTATTTGAGTGATACTGATGATGGCATAATGTTAGTCACTTCAGACCCAACAATTTCTATTGATGAATTGTTAGCGATTATTGATGTGTATTTACAAGATTGTCCAACATATCCGGGAGTATCGGCTCACGATGAAATTAAAAATGAAATTAAAAATGGCGAAGTGAAATATTTACCAGCGGCAACTATTATAAATTCAGAATTTACATTGTATAATATTAAGTTTAAAGTTACTTATTGGCCAAACAACTATGTAAATAATGGAGTTTATGATAAGTATCACATTGTGGTAATTCCATTAGACATTAGAATGGCGGATTATTTTTAGAAGTGTCGAAGCGTGTTTAAAAAGGAAATTATTATTCGTAAAATTTCTGCAAATATTTGTGGAAATAAAATAGAGAAAGCGAAAGATTATATAAAAAAATCAGTTGATGATTATTGCGAAAGAAATCCACAAACACAGTTTTCTGTTTCTACGCTTTTTGGCGGTGCGAACAGAGATTGGCGAGGTACAGATTTACAGCCGATTTTTTATTATTACGATAATTTAAAACTTGATTATGAAACTGCTTCAAACCGTGCAGCCATTGATGTTGGTTGGTTAATGAAAGCCGTTTTAGCAGAGGACAAAGAACATATATATGAAGAAATTAAAGGATATAGAAAAAACTATATACGGTTAGATCGAAACGGGGGAGTATAATAATGAAAAAAATAATTGCAATATGTTTAATTGGAATGGTAATTTGTGCAGGATTGGGGATTTTTTCTGATGATTTATCTTTTGGAAAATTGGTAGCTGTATTTGGGCTTTTGGTAACTGTTTTAGAAGTGTTCGGGTTTGTTTCTGGTAAGAAAAATAGTAATACTGAAAATGAAACTGATACAAAAGGTAATGAATAATTATGGAAGAAAATACAACTGTTCAGGCTGAACAACCTGTACAATCAAAAAGTTCTAATTGGAAAACAATTCCAACTATCATAACAATTATCGGGTGTATTTATATTATATTTACTCTTTTCGGCGGCGGTGGTGAATCAAAAGCCATTGATGCTGCAGAAAAACACGCAAAACAAAGCTATTATACTGTAGTGGGTCTTGTTCCCGAAAATTACAAATCAGAGGTAATTTACAAGGACGGTGACAAAAGACTGATAGAGGTAAAAACTGCTCTTGAGGGTTATGAGTGGGATGCTACATACTGTGTATATACAAACGGTAAATATGTTGTAAATTGTACTACAATGATGGGCTCTGGTTTTGATTGTAAAGATAATTTAGAAGAATTAAAAGCGTTGTTTGCATTATAAAAACACTGCGGGAGTTTTATACTCCCGCTGATTTTATATTTCTTGCATTTTTGACAATATGCATTTATAATATTCTTGGTGATGAAAATGAGTGTTATTAGATGTTCACATTGCGGTAAGGATTTGCCGAGCGAAGCTAAATTCTGTCCCTATTGTATGGAACGGATAAGTGAGACTGTAATAGTAAAATTACCTGCAAAAAAGAAAAAGCTCAATAAAAAATCCATAATCATAATTATTATTGCACTTGTTCTCGTTCTTCTGTTGGCGGTGGGCACAGCACTTTTCAGTCATTTCAGCGAAGATAAAAACGACGATAAGGGAAAAGGTACTACTCAAAGCACTAATTCAACCGAAAGCACAAGCCTTAATAATTCAACGGCAGAAAATGAGCCTTCCATATCTAAAGATGACGATGTATCACAAGTAATTTCTATTAAAGATGCTTTTTCAATCGTAAACGATAAAAAGGACGAGAGCACTTCGACTCAGAGTAATAACAGTACAAGCACCACAAATGGAACAACCACCGAAAGTAATAAAAATAATTCGGTAAGTGAGTGCGAGCATAATTGGGTTGCAATAACAAAAACTGTTCACCACGATGAAGTCGGGCATTACGAAACAGTTGAAAATCAACGCAAGGTTACAAAATACAAATGTCCTGTGTGTTATGAAAAATTCACAAGCCTTGATGAATATTACAGCCATTTTGACAGCACGCATAAACCGAGCTATGACGGTGACCCCATTAAAGCATTGCGTAATCAATACACGACAGAAAGCGGATACGAATACTACGAAACAAAAGAATGGATAGTTGATAAAAAAGCATATGACGAAACAGTTGTAACAGGCTATAAATGTAGCATTTGCCAAGAAGAAAAAGAATAGAAAAATTTAAGTCCCACCAAAATTTCGGTGGGACTTATTGTGTGTTTTATGCAAATTTGAATTTGTCTAACTCATTTATATGGTTATGTAATCTTGTAGGGGCGATTCACGAATCGCCCGAAAAAGTTTAATTGCACACTTTGGAACGGTCGCTTCATGAAGCGACCCTACATAGCATTGCGTTCTAATTTGGTGAGGTATAAAATTGCGTCGCAGACCCTTCATTTTGCACTTTGCATTTTACATTTTGCATTTCGACAAACTCCAATTTGTCAAACTCATTTTGTAGCTTCTTCAAGAAGCTTTAATATATTTTCTCTCGGGAACACATATTTCTTATTACAGAAATGGCAAACAACCTCTGTGCTTTCGTCCTCTGCCATTTCGCGAAGTCCGTCTGCGCCCGCGCCTATGAGTGCCGCGGTAACGCGTTCTTCACTGCAATCACATTTGTATTCCACTTCTTGAGTGTCAAGCAATTGCATTGAGAATTCGGGAAGCACAGTCTGGCAAATCTGCTCCGGAGTCAAGCCCTCTGCAAGCATTGTGGTAACGGGCTTAATGTCTTGGAGTCCTTTTTCAACAAGAGAAATTGTCTGCTCGTCAGCGGTGGGGAGTAACTGAATTAAAAATCCGCCTGCAAGCAAAACATCTTCTGTTTTCGGGTCAACGAGTACACCGAGAGCACAAACTGTGGGTGTTTGCTCACTTGTGGCATAATATGCGGTGATGTCCTCTGCAATTTCACCCGAAATAATGGGAGTCTGTGCACAATAGGGCTCTTTCATTCCCAAATCCTTGATTATAGTCAAAAATCCGTTCTTACCTACCGCACCGGAAACATCAAGCTTGCCCTTGTTGTTGAGGGGGAGACTGACTGTTCTGTCGCCAATATAACCCTTAACCTGACCCTTTGAATTAGCAACTGCAACAACCGGGGAGGCAGGCCCGCCACCGTTGATTTTGAGTGTAAGAGTATCTTTATCGCCCTTTAAAAGCGCGCCCATCATTGCACCCGCAGTAATAAGTCTGCCAAGAGCCGCCGAGCACACCTTTGAGGTCTTGTGAATATTCTGCATTTCCTTAACCATTTCTGTTGAATCGAGAGCAAGGCAGTAAAGTGTGCCGTCCTCTGAAATCATTCTGACTAATTTATTCATTTCAATTCATCCTTAAATATTTTTTCAGTCTTTTGTGCAACTATTGTTATTCTTTGCGTATTTTCTGTAATTTCATTGTCTGAATAATCATCGCAAAGCGATAATACGGAAAATCCGCATTCCTTTAATGTGTTTAATATATTCTCGGTTGCGTAGGCATATTCCGAAAAGCTTTCACTGTACCTTTCAAACAAATCGTCATCTTCGTTTTTAATGAAGAAATCAAGGTCAATATCGGTTTTGCCGTTTTTAGCGTCAAAGGTATTTTGCCACACGCAGTAAACCTCGTCCATATCATAAACAAAAGTGTTGTCACCGAGAATTTTTTCGTGCTTATACACCGTATTTATGTCAAAAACGAATATTCCGCCCATATTCATAAACAGAGAAATCTTTTTAAAGGTTTCTCTTATTTTTTCGAGTGTGGGAATATGATTGATTGTGTCAAGACTGCATACCGCACAGTCAATTGTGCCGTATAAATCAAGTTCTTCACCACTCTGGCAAAGAAATATTGCCGAAGAATTCTCGTCATATTTCTTTTCGTTGGCAACTGCGAGCATATCTTCGCTGGGGTCAACGCCGATTACATCATAGCCGTTTTTCTCAAGCAGAAACGCGATTGTTCCCGTTCCGCAACCTAAGTCAAGCAAAAGCCCTCCGTTAATTCCGTTGCGGGTTAACAGAGAGCAGATTTTATCGGCAATTCTTTCATATTCTACATTTTCTGTGAGAATATCATAAACAGAAGAAAAAATACCGTAACTCATTTTTTTACTCTTTCAAAAATCGTTTCATAGCCGTCAGCACCGTACTGAAGCGAACGGTTAACACGGCTGATTGTAGCAGTTGAGGCGCCTGTAGCCTTAACAATGTCGTTATAAACTGTTTTCTCTGAAAGCATTTTTGCAACTACCACTCTTTGCGCCATTGAGTGAAATTCATTTATTGTACAAAGGTCCTCAAAAAATGCGTAGCATTCATCTTTGTCTTTAAGTTGTAAAATACAGTCGATAAGAAAATCTGTGTTGTCGTTTTTAAATTCAATTCCCATTTTTTCCAACCTCCAAGGTTTTATTCCTGTTACATTTTAGCACATTAAAACTCGAAAGTAAAGAAATTTTAGAAAAATAAATGTAAAATTAGTCCGGGAATTACCGCACAAGCATAAAGAATGCCCAATATTTTAAGATTTTCTTTGATTTTTGATTTGTCACGGAACAAAATAAGTAATCCTGCACCCGCATTTGTGCAAAGACCTGCAATGAGCGAGCCAAAACTGAGTGTGCCTTCAATGTAAAGCTGAGTGAGAAGCACCGACGATGCGCAGTTTGGAATAAACCCGATTACCGCCGAGAGCAAGGGCTGAAAAACTGACTCTGAAAGCAAAAGATGTGAAAGTGCGTCCATGCCGATAAATGCAATCGCCAAATCCATTATAATGGTGAATAAGAGTAAAAATCCGAATACCTTGACGGTGTGAATAAGCGCAGGGCGTAAAACTCCGCCGTGCTCTTCGCAACCGCAATGGTCGTGCTCACATAAATCGTGTGAATGGTGATGATGGGGCTTGTGATTTTTCTTTTCAATGAAATAAATTGCGTATCCGAAAACAAGAGCAATCACAATCTTTGTAATAAGCAATTTGAATATTTCAGACCCACCGTTGTGAGCAGTTGCAAGAAGAATTACCGCCTCGTCTGAGGTTGCAAGAAATACCGCAATCAGCGTGCCGAGAGTGATTATTCCGCTACTGTAAAGATTTGCGCTCATTACCGAAAATCCGCATTGCGGAATACACCCTAAAATTGTCGCCACCGCAGGACCTGCCGAGCCCGCACGAGTGAAAAGATGTTTGATTTTATCCTGTGCCTTGTGCTCAAGAAATTCAATTATTAAAAACGCGAGAAATAAAAAGGGGAGCATTTTAAAGGTATCAAGTACCGCGTCAAAAAGTGTGTCAAAAATGCCACTCGCCGAATATATGGGCATTTCAACATGCGTGTGTAAAAGTGTTGTCATCATGCGTTCTCCTTTGAACATTCGTTACAAATACCGTAGAGTACGGTTTTTGAACCGTCTATCTTAAATTCGTGGTCTTGGAATATATGTGCAGAAAGCTTGTCTAAAAAATCACATTCTGTGTGAATTAGCTTTCCGCAACCCGAGCATTTTAAGTGATAATGATTGTGGCAATGGTCGCAATCAGCAAACTGATAACAGCAAGGCTCATTGTCGCCCGCCGAGAATTTGCGTACCTTACCCTCAAGAACAAGACGGTCAAGTTGACGGTAAACGGTAGTTCTGCCGATTTTTCCGCCCTCGTTTAAAAGTGCAAAATACACATCTTCAGCAGAAAAGTGCCTTTCTGCATTAGCCTTTAAATAATCGCAGACAAGTCGACTCTGCTTTGTATCATAACCCATAATCTCACCGCATTCTGAATTTGAAATCCATTTTCAAATTATATAAGGATTATTATAAAAAGTCAAGTGTTTTGCACTTTGCGCTTTGCATTTTGCATTTAATTTGTTGACACAATTATTCATTTCCTATATAATTAACATAAACATATAAATATGTACAAAAAAATAGGGGGATTGATTATGAAAAAATCAGTTTCAAAAGCATTAAAATCCGCTTTTGCAATTGCAATGGCACTTTTGATGGTGCTTACAGGTTGTGCTCCAAGCGAGCCTGTAGAGGACGATACACCTAAAATCGTTGTCAACAACACAGGTGCTAATGCGGTTGGTGCTTATGACGCAGAAAAAGCAAATTACACCTTGGCGGTTGATGTAAACGACGAAATTCACGACATCAGCGAGCTTCTTTTCGGTGTGTTCTTTGAGGACATCAACTTTGCTGCAGACGGCGGTCTTTATGCCGAAATGGTTTCAAACCGTTCGTTTGAATTCACAGCACTTGCAGATGGCGATAATCTTTATCGTTGGAATGCCGTAAACGGCGCAAACATCAAGGTTACACAGATTTCAAAGGATTACCTTAACGAAAACAACAAGAGCTACCTTGTTATGAATAACACAACCGATAACAAGGCAGGTATTGAAAACACAGGCTTCCTTGACGGTATGGCAGTAGAGAAAGACGCGGTTTATAATCTTTCTTTCTATGCAAAAGCTCCCGCAAATTATGAGGGTAGTGTTCAGGCTAACCTTGCAGTAAACGGCGAAACAGTTGGTATGGCAACAGTTACAGGCATTACTGACAAGTGGCAGAAATTTGAGGTTGCACTTACTTCTTCAGTTACCGCAAATGCAAATGTATCTCTTCAAATCCTTATTGACAAGGGCGAAGTTCATTTCGATATGATTTCTCTCTTCCCCGAAGATACATACAAGGGCAGAGAAAACGGTATGAGAAACGATTTGGGTACTCTTCTTGAAGAACTTCAGCCTAAATTCCTTCGTTTCCCCGGCGGTTGCGTAATCGAGGGCTATGACGAAATGACTGCTTATGATTGGAAAGACTCAATCGGCGTTGACGAAAACGGTCTTCCTCTCGAATTCAACGGCACTTACGGTAATGTTGCCGGCAGAAGTCAGGGTATCAGCATCTGGACAGCTCTTGATACCACTGAAGACCCATATCCAAGCTTCTTCTCATACGGACTTGGCTTCTATGAGTACTTCCAGCTTGCAGAGGATATAGGAGCAATCGGTGTTCCTGTTCTTAACTGCGGACTTTACTGCCAGATGCGTGGCAAGGGTCCCGTTGCAATGTTTGAGGCTGACGGCACAACATACACAGAATTGTTCGCACAGTATATTCAGGATATGCTCGATTTGGTTGAGTTCTGCCGTGGTGACAAGAATTCAACTTGGGGTAAGGTTCGTGTAGCACTCGGACATCCCGAACCCTTTGAGCTTAAATATATCTGTATCGGTAACGAAAACGAGGGTCAGGATTATTTCTTGAGATATTCTGAATTCCTTAAGGCATTTAACAAAGCAAAGGCTGAAAATCCCAAGCTTTATGAGGGACTTGAGCTTATCTATTCTTCAGGCGCGGCAGACGCAATAAATGGCTGGAATCATATTCCTGCATATCAGTATGCAAAAGACGAGCTTGATAAAATGGACTCAACAAATGCAAAGGATTTTGCAGGCGCAGTTGACCAGCATTATTATAACGAGCCCGAATGGTTCCTTAAAAATGCTGATTATTATGACGAAGAAAACTATAAGAGAACTGTTGAAGAAATGACCGACACAATCTATGGCGGTGCAATTAAAATCTTCCTCGGTGAATATGCGGCAAAGAGCAATACTCTTAAGGCTGCGCTTGCAGAGGCTGCATATATGACAGGTCTTGAAAGAAATGGCGACATTGTTGAAATGGCGGCTTATGCACCACTTTTCAGCAGTACTGTTGCGCGCCATTGGGCACCAAACCTTATTTGGTTTGACAATGACACAGCAATGGGCTCAATTGACTATTATGTGCAGAAGCTCTTCTCTGTAAACCAAGGCTCAGCAGTGCTCAATCACACTCTTGGCGGTGCAAAGGTAGAGCAAGAGAATCTGACAGGTCAAGTAGGCGTTGGCACTTGGTACACATCAGCAGCATTTGATAATATCAAGGTGGTTGATAACACTACAGGCGAAGTGCTTGCAGAGGACGAGTGCTCAACATTCTTCTCAAAGACAAAATGGGATTTCGCAACTGACGGCAATTGGAAGATTAAGAACGGTGCTCTCACAAACACAACAACTGATATGAATTACAGCGACCAGGGTAGCGTTGCATACTTCGGTGAAAAGGACTGGACAAATTATACATATACAGTTGAGGCTACAAAGCTTGAAGGTAGCGAAGGCTTCTTGATTCCTTTCGCAGTTCAGGGTACGGATAACAATATCTTCTGGAATATTGGCGGTTGGCAGAACACAGTTTCTTGTCTTCAGAAGATGACTGATAATGTAAAAACAGGTCAGATTAATGGTACAGTTAAGGATTGCGTAATTGAAACAGGCAAGACTTACAATATTAAGATTGAAGTCAACGGCAGTGCGGTTAAGGGATATATCGACGATGTGCTTTATATCGATTACGATTTCGGCTCTCCTGCAGAGGCAACTTGCTACACAGTAGTAAGCAACGACGATAACGGCGATATCATCATTAAGCTTGTCAATGTTACAGAAAATGCAAGCACAGTTGCAGTAAAGCTTGACAACGCAAATGTGCAAGGCACAGCAATCATCAATCAGGTTGCAGGCGACTCTCTCGCAAATGACAATGTGCTCGGCGCAGATGAATCCACACATCTTACAATGGAAGAATTCACACTCGATGGATTTAGTAGTGAATTCAACTACACAATGCCCGCATATTCAGTAACATCAATTAGACTTAAAACAGCAGAATAATATTGTAGGGGACGCCGACTCGGCGTCCCGCTTTTTATATGGCATTGATTAAAAAAATCAAACTATGTAGGGACAGTTCACGAACTGCCCGTCAAGGTTTGCAGTATCATTTCGCCCCTACAATGCAAGTGAATAATACAAAAAGAGTACGGAACGAAAATTCCGTACTCTTAATTTTTATTAGTGAGAAATTTATTTCTTTCTTTTTAAAACAATCGCACTTCGGCAGGGGATATAACAGGGGAAACCTATCCAATTATCAGGCGTTACATAGGTTCGGTAAGAAACCTCGTTGTCAACACGGGAAAATCCGCCGAAAATACTGTCATCAGTAGAAAGCACAGTTTTATAAACACCCTGCTTGCTGACGGGCACAAAATATCCCTCAAATGATTTTGTTGGGTGGAAATTGAATATAAATACCGTGTCGCCCTTTGTGTAAATAATAATTTTATCGTCCTGATGAACCCATTTGCTTTCAGCGGGCACACCGAGAATTTTTTCTTCTTTAAGAAGCTTCACCATTGCCTTGTCAAACTCGTTGAGTTCCTTATAGCGCAAGTCATTATTATCAACAAGAGTCCATTGTCTTCGGCAATAATGATAACTCCAGCCATTGCCTTCTCGGGGGAAATCTATCCATTCGGGGTGGCCGAATTCGTTTCCCATAAAATTAAGGTATCCTTCGCCGGCAAGAGAAGAAGTAATAAGCCTTATCATTTTGTGAAGAGCAATGCCTCTGTCAATAACAAGACTTTCGGCAAATTTGCTCATATGGGTGTACATTTCAGCATCACAAAGTCTGAACATTATAGTCTTGTCGCCAACGAGCGCTTGGTCGTGAGATTCGCAATAACCAATATTTTTCTCTTTAGGACGACGAGAAGTCAGCTCGTGCCAAAGCTTTCCCATATCCCATTGGTCGTCTTCTGACTCTTTAAGCATTTTTATCCACATATCAGGCACGCCCATTGAAAGACGGTAATCAAACCCAATTCCGCCGTCAGCTATGGGAATACACATTCCCGGCATACCCGACATATCCTCGGCAACCGTGATTGCTTTGGGCTTGGTTTCGTGGATAAGCTCGTTTGCAAGCTGTAAATAGGTAACTGCCTCGGTATCTGTGTTCATTGAAAAATACATACCGTAATTTGAGAATGCACTACCAAGACCGTGGTCGTGATAAAGCATAGAGGTTACGCCGTCAAAACGGAAGCCGTCAAAATGGAAAACCTCCATCCAATATTTAAGATTTGAAAGCAAGAAATGTATTACTTCGTTTTTGCCGTAATTGAAAAGCTTTGTTCCCCACGCACTGTGGTCACCTTTTTCACCCTCGTGAAAGAATTGATACACCGTGCCGTCAAATTCGTTAAGTCCCTCGTTAGTGTTTTTTACCGCGTGAGAATGAACAACATCAAGCAGTACGGCAATTCCCATTTCGTGAGCAGTATTTATAAGTTCTTTAAGGTCACGACTGTTGCCATAGCGTGATGATGCCGCGAAAAAGTTTGAAACCTGATAACCGAAAGAGCCGTAATAAGGGTGCTCCATTATCGCCATTATCTGTATTGTGTTGTAGCCGAGCTCTTTTATTCTCGGAAGAATGTTCTCGGTGAACTCGCGGTATGTTCCCACTGCGCCTTTTTCTTGCGCCATACCTATATGACATTCATAAATAAAAGGAGTTTTCGGGGTGCGGAATTTTTTGTCAGTCCAATTGAATTTTTCTTTTTCATCCTCTAACTCTGCACACCATAAATAAGTGTCAGGGTCCTGCACAACGCGTGTGGCATAAAGTGGCACTCGGCGAAGCACCTGACCGTTATTTATAACAATAGCCTGAACCTTTTGCCCGACTTTAAGTGCGTCTTTTCCCTTGAGTTGAACCTCAAATACACCGTTTTCAAGCTTGGTCATAGGGCAATTGGTTATGTTCCAATCGTTAAAATCACCGGTGAGATACATTTCGTCTGCGGCTGGTGCCCATTCTCTGTAAACCCAGCCTGTACGGGTGCGGTGAAAACCGAAATATTTATGACCATTTGCAAAATCCTTGAGGTTTTTAGCATCGCCAACAAGCTCTTTTCTTTTGTCTTCAAAAGCTTTTATTCGCAAATCAATATCCTTTTGGAACGGTTGTAAATAGGGGTCTATTTCAATCATTCTGTTTTTCATAACCTTTTCCGCCTCCGTAAAAATTTCTATAAGTACATTATAACAAAAAAGTATGGCGAATAGCAATAAATTTTATAATATTTTTCAAATAACAATAAAATCCATATAAAAAGAGTACGGAGAAATCACTTCCGTACTCTAATGCTTTAATCTAATATTTGCTTTCCTAATGCTTTAAGACTATCCTCACGAATTTTCTTGGTGTATTTGGTATCGCTGAGCACCCAATCCCACTCACACTTAAACCAATCAATTTCTTGCGGTTTTCCGCCGTCCATTTCAATTTTCACCTGTTCAATAAGCTTTTCCCATCTCATTTTGTAGAATGAATTCATCAAATCGCCAAACTGACGGTGGGCGTAATCGTGAAGATTACCCTTGTCAGCGAGTAATCGGCAATACCAAGTGGTAATCAGTGCCTTTGCGTTAATTCTGTAAAGCTGTTTTGTGAAATCGTCAAGCTTGTCGGTGTATTCTACAACAGGCTCGTAATAAGAGCTGAATGTGAAATATTTACTGTTTAAAAGCACTCTGTCAAGGGCGTCAAAAAGATTTAAAAGCTTTTCGCTGTATTCCATAAATGCAAAATAATCCTTTGACTTATATGATGAAACTGTCTTTTTGACGGTGCTTGTCAGCTTGTTTGAAATCGACTGACGCAACAAATCAACCGCGTCATAGATATAACATTCGTTATCCTTAAATTTGTCGTAATCTTTAAGGAATAACTTAACCGCCTCGTCGAATTCGCTTCTTGAATATGGAATTTTAACTGACCCGCGTGCCGTAAACATCTTACTTTCGGGGTCAAGAGGTCTGCGACAACCCATACTCTCTGGTGCGCCGAACATACTTGTGCAATTTTCTTCCGCATAAACGGTTTTGAGTAGGATTTTCATACTCTGTGAAATGTTTTCACTCTCTTTACCGTAACGGCGAAGTGCATATTTCTGCATCCAATCCTCAACATTTTGAATATCTTCCCAAACGCAAGAAAAGAAAATGTCGGTTACAATTGGGTTCACATTTGTGCTTTCGGCAGTTAATGCAATTCCCTTGAAATTAGGTCTTTCAGATACTTCGCGAAGCTTCTTCGGTAAGGTGTCGACAGGACCGTAAAGCCCGTGTCTGCCACCAAAATTGTTGAGAAGTCCCGATAATACATTGCCGTATTTTGCAAGTCTGCTGAATTTATTTGCATTATGATTGATTTTCTCAAAATGCAAGTCAAGCATCATAATGTGATTTGCTCTGTATTGCTTAACTGCATTAGTAAATGTCTTGTTGGGGTTAAGTGACCAGCATTGAATTACCCACATTGCCTCTTTGTCAAATGAGAGCATACTTTCCATAACATTTGTGTATGCATCCTTTGCCTTTTTGCCCAGCTTTCCGCCCTCGTGACAGATATCCCCCGCGTAAAAATGAGTTATGTCACCGAAAACCTCTTTCTGACATTCATAGAAAAGCTTTGCGTATTTGATATATGAAACGCTGTCGGGGTTAACAATGAGCGGTCTTTCAATGCCCTTCCATTTGCCCTGCTCAATAACGGGTACATCGCGGTCCTTTTTCTGAATATCGCGGGGCACAATGCCTGTGTATGCCTGCAAAACAATATTCATACCCAAAACTTGCATTCTGCGGTGATTTTTACGCGCCATTTCGCACTTTTCATAGAAGAAATCATCGTGGATTGGTCCGCCGACGCCACAAATGTTGCTCATATAAAACCAAGCGTAATATGCGGGACCTACAAGGAAGTTTTTAATCTCGCGGTGGCGATAACCGAGCTTTGTTAAAAATCTGCGGTAAACCTCTTCCATACCGAGAATATCAAGCACTAAATTTACGCCATTCATCGCAAGAAAATCAATCTCTTTCTGCCAATCCTCTTCAGTCCAGAATGCCATTGAATAAGAATGGGTACAATAATTATATGCGTATCTGTATTTGCAGTCGGTTTTGCGGTCGATTTTGCCGTTTACTTGCGGAAGATTATGCGGTAAATTCACCTGCTTGCCAAATCGCGAAATATGGCAATGACAAACATCTTTGAGATAACAATTAAATGCACTCGCCAAGCCTAAACCGCTGTTTGAAGTGAGAATAATTTTACCTCGCAGACTCGCCACAGAAAAATATTCATCCTTTAATCTGCGGTCAAGACGCAATTCAAATTGAGGGACATATTTTTCACCGATTGTGCGGGCGATAATGCCGTTTACCTCTTGGAGTATTTCTTCGTCGGTTATCTCTTTTGCGTATTCGGTTTCGTAAAAGGGGAGGGGCTCTTTAAATGGCGTCTTTTTCGCAGGGAACGAGCAGTCCTCACCAATAACCTCAACATTGTTGATGGTGGGACGAGCACCGCTGTAATATTTAATAAAAACACGAATATATCGGGCAATTTTTCCGCTTTTGCCGAGGCGGTAGAAGTTCACACCGTCAAGACTTGAAAGAATTTCATAATTAACCTCTATATCTTCGGGGAATACCGCAATAACATCGCGTACACTCATATTTTTGTTGAATGCCAAGTCAAGAAAGCAGGGGTAAGTGTCGCACGAAAACATAGGCAAAGCGTTTTTATCCGCTTCACCACTGGCATTTAATATTTCATAATTCAATAATTCCAAAATAATCACCCGATAAATATGATAACTAATTAAAAATATATCATAAAAATCACCAAAAGTCTATGAGTTAAATAACTAATTTTGTAAATAAGCGAACAATTTGAAAACTCGTGAAAAAAATGGGCGAAAACTATTGAAAAGATTGGGAAATTCTGTTACAATCTACAAGGTTAAGTGTATTTAGTAGAAATGCGCTTAAAATCAATATGTTAATAATTTTTTGGAGGTATAAACAATGAGTAAAAAGTTTGTTTACCTTTTCAAAGAGGGTAACGCAACAATGCGTGAGCTCCTCGGCGGTAAGGGTGCTAACCTTGCAGAGATGACAAGTCTCGGTCTTCCCGTTCCTCAGGGCTTCACAGTTACAACAGAAGCTTGCACACAGTATTATGAGGATGGCAGAAAAATCAGCGACGAAATCCAGGCAGAAATTATGGAGAACATCGACAAGATGGAAGAAATCACCGGCAAAAAGTTCGGCGATAAAGAAAATCCCCTTCTTGTTTCAGTTCGTTCAGGTGCTCGCGCATCAATGCCCGGTATGATGGACACAATCCTTAACCTCGGTCTTAACGAAGAGGTTGTTGAGGTTATGTCAGCTAAGTCTGGCAACGCTCGTTGGGCTTGGGACTGCTACAGAAGATTTATCCAGATGTATTCTGATGTTGTTATGGAAGTTGGTAAGAAGTACTTTGAACAGCTTATCGACGAAATGAAAGAGAACAGAGGCGTAACTCAGGACGTTGAGCTTACTGCTGATGACCTTAAAGAGCTTGCAGGTCAGTTTAAGGCTGAATACAAGTCAAAGATTGGTAAGGACTTCCCTTCAGACCCCAAAGAACAGCTTATGGGTGCTGTTGAGGCTGTTTTCCGTTCATGGGACAACCCCCGTGCAAATGTTTACCGTCGTGACAACGACATTCCTTACTCATGGGGTACAGCTGTTAATGTTCAGATGATGGCTTTCGGTAACATGGGTGACGATTGCGGTACAGGTGTTGCATTTACTCGTGACCCCGCTACTGGTGACAAGGGCCTTATGGGTGAATTCCTTGTTAACGCACAGGGCGAAGATGTTGTTGCCGGCGTTAGAACTCCAATGCCTATCGCTCAGATGGCAGAGAAGTTCCCTGAGGCTTATGCAGATTTCGTAAGAGTTTGCGGTATCCTCGAAGACCACTACAGAGATATGCAGGATATGGAGTTCACAGTTGAAGCTGGTAAGCTCTATATGCTTCAGACAAGAAACGGTAAGAGAACAGCTAAGGCTGCTCTTAAGATTGCTTGTGACCTCGTTGACGAAGGTATGATTGACGAGAAACAGGCAGTTGCTATGATTGACCCCAGAAACCTTGACACACTCCTTCACCCACAGTTTGACGCTAAAGCTCTTAAGGCTGCAACTCCTGCAGGTAAGGGTCTCGGCGCATCTCCCGGTGCTGCTTGCGGTAAGGTTGTATTCACAGCTGAAGATGCTGTTGAATGGAACGAGAGAGGCGAAAAGGTAGTTCTTGTTCGTCTTGAAACATCACCTGAAGACATCACAGGTATGAAGGCTTCTCAGGGTATCCTCACAGTTCGTGGCGGTATGACATCTCACGCAGCAGTTGTTGCTCGTGGTATGGGTACATGCTGTGTATCAGGCTGCGGCGAAATCAAGATGGATGAAGAAAACAAGAAGTTTGAACTCGCTGGTAAGACATATGTTGAAGGCGACTATATCTCAATCGACGGTTCAACAGGTAATATCTATGACGGCATCATTCCTACAGTTGACGCTGAAATCGCGGGCGAATTCGGCAGAATTATGGATTGGGCTGACAAGTACAGAACTCTTAAGGTTCGTACAAATGCTGACACACCTGCAGACGCTAAAAAGGCAGTTGAGCTTGGTGCTGAAGGTATCGGTCTTTGCCGTACAGAGCATATGTTCTTTGAGGAAGACAGAATTGCTGCATTCCGTGAAATGATTTGTTCAGATACAGTTGAAGAAAGAGAAGCAGCTCTTGAAAAGATTCTTCCTTATCAGCAGGGCGACTTTGAGAAGCTTTATGAAGCTCTTGAAGGTAACCCCGTTACAATCCGTTTCCTTGACCCACCTCTTCACGAGTTCGTTCCTACAGAAGAAGCTGACATCAAGCTCCTTGCTGATGCACAGGGTAAGAGCGTTGAAGACATCAAGGCTATCATTTCTTCACTTCACGAGTTCAACCCAATGATGGGTCACCGTGGTTGCCGTCTTGCAGTAACATATCCTGAAATCGCAGCAATGCAGACAAAGGCTGTTATCCGCGCAGCAATCAATGTTAAGAACGCTCATCCTGATTGGAACCTTGTTCCTGAAATTATGATTCCTCTTGTTGGTGAAATCAAAGAGCTTAAGTTCGTTAAGAAGGTTGTTGTTGAAACAGCTGATGCTGAAATCGCAGCTGCAGGCGCAGACCTTAAGTACGAAGTAGGTACAATGATTGAAATCCCAAGAGCATGTATCACAGCTGACGAAATCGCTAAAGAAGCTGACTTCTTCTGCTTCGGTACAAACGACCTTACTCAGATGACATACGGTTTCAGCCGTGATGACGCTGGTAAGTTCCTCACAGCTTACTATGACA
Organism: Candidatus Fimenecus sp.; assembly: GCA_045594645.1. Classification (GTDB taxonomy): domain Bacteria; phylum Bacillota; class Clostridia; order Oscillospirales; family Acutalibacteraceae; genus Fimenecus. The sequence continues at coordinate 28,660 of JAZNYY010000059.1, read as the reverse complement.
GCAAGATTTTCGAAAACGACCCATTTGCAAAGCTTGACCAGAACGGCGTTGGCGCTCTTATGGAAATGGCAGTTGCTAAGGGTAAGACAAGCGGCAAAGAGCTTCACTACGGTATCTGTGGTGAGCACGGCGGCGACCCTGTTTCAGTTGAATTCTGCCACAGAATTGGCCTCAACTATGTATCTTGCTCACCATTCCGTGTTCCGATTGCTCGCCTCGCAGCAGCTCAGGCAGCTATCAAGGATATGAAATAAGTTTAAAACTTAATTCACTTGGAATAAATAAAAATGTAGGGGACGCCGACCTCGGCGTCCCGTAAATACAAAAACACTCCCCATTGAGCAATCGGGGGTGATTTTTTCTTGCCTCCCTTGTCAAAGCGAGGGGGACCGCCAACGGCGGTGGAGGGATTCTTTGCCTCTCTCTGACGAGGGAGGTGTCTGCGATAGCAGACGGAGGGAGAGATTTTTCAACTAATTATTTTAATATTGAATTATCACAATAATTATGGTAAACTTATTAGTGCCAAACTAATTAAATATGCAAATGGAAATTTTTATCCGTAGGGATATTATATCCTTTTTCGCCTAAACTCGAATGAATTTGATAAAAACGCAAATTCTATTATAGCGAGTTTGGGTAAAACCATTTTGCATAATTAGTTTGGCGACTATCGGGGTTTGCGTTTTTTGTGCGTCTGCTTCGGTGGGCGCACTTTTTATTTTATGGGGGAAATATAATGCAAAAAATTGATTTAACCAATCTCGAAACTTATTATTTTTACAGGAACAAGTTCGAAAAATCACTTGTGGGCAGAATGTCACACAAGTGGCGTCTCCGTTTACATCCTATTCTTTTTAAAATTATTTCTTCAAGAAATAAAAGTGCTGGTCTTATCTCTCATGTACTTTATGACAAACGCAAAACTACAAACAAACCGATTATTTTTGCTATAACCCATATCGGAAAGTTTGATATTGAGGTTGCTACCGAAACGGTAAAAGAGCATTATTATTTACTGTCAGGTGACTACGAAAATATGAAAGGTACAGTAGAAGAAATCTTTTTGGGCTTAAATGGTGTCGTATATATTCGAGAGGACGATAAAGCCGACCGTGCTTTAAGCAAAGAAAAAATGATTAATGTTCTTCGACAAGGCGGAAATATGATGTATTTTCCTGAAGGTACTTGGAATTTAACGAAAAATCTCCCCGTTTTACCGTTGCCATTTGGCGTGATTGATGTGGCAATGCGTGCTGATGCGACAATAATTCCAATAGGTATAGAACAATACGGAAAAGATTTTTATCTTGCTGTTGGTGAAAATTTTGATATAGACAAGTATGATAAGAATAGCACCGAGAGTAAAATTGTCGCTATAAATGAGTTGCGTAATTGTTTAGCAACATTAAAATGGGATATTTGGTCAGCTATTCCTAAAGAGATTTCAAACTCAATTAACGCAGAGTCCTTTGACAAACACATAAACGAAAGATTGCAAGAATGGCCAGGAATGACATTGGAACAGTTTTTCGATAGTGCATATAAGCCTAAGCACATCACTACACCTAAGAATGCCTTTGCACATTTAAATTACATAGAACCAACAAAGCAAAATGCATTTTTGTTTAATAAAAGATTAAAATGAAACATACTTTATTCCTACATTTCTTCCCTGCTCCACAGGCAGCTATCAAGGAAATGAAATAATTTCATACGGAATAAAAGCCAATAAATAATAAATGTCCTCTTGGAGAAATCCAAGGGGATTTTTTAATACATAATTATTATTGTGATTGCCAATATTTTATGATATACTTTCAATAGCATATATTGGGAGGGTGAGTTATGGAAAAGATTAAACTCAAAAAAGACAGCAGGGTTTTGTTTATTGGTGACAGCATTACAGATGTTAAGTTTAATCGTCGAATGAGATTTTCAATCAAGGGTAAAAAAGTTTATGCCTTGCAACTCAAAAAAAGATTTAAAAAGTACAGCAAAGATATCGATGTGCAAATCAAGGGTATTGCAAGCAACCGCACATATCATATTTATGACAGACTAACAAATGATTGTATAAACCTCAAGCCCGATGTAATCATTATGCTGATTGGCGTAAATGATGCTTGGGAAAATTATGTGCCTGAGCAGTATCCGCCACTTGTGCGACCAATGGAGCCTCATATCCGCGAAATTTACAGAAGATTTAAGGCGGAGTTGCCCAACACACAAGTGCTTTACTTAATGCCCTTTATGATTGATGCGGTAGAAGAAAAATTGCCATTTCATAAAACTCTTGACGAATTCCGCGAGGTGCTTAAGAATATTGCAGTAGAAAACGGTGCAATAGTGCTTGATATGCAGGCTGTTTTCAATGAAGCACAGAAAACCATTGAGCCTAAAAACTTGGCAATCGACGGAATTCACCCCACAAATCTCGGTCATAAAGTAATGGCAGATGCAATTGAAAAAATGATTGAATATTGTTGATTTAAAACTCTCTGCTGAAATTTCGGCGGAGAGTCTTATTATTTAATTGACAAACTGTTCAGTTTATCGTAATATATTTTTATGGATTGGAAATTTTTACTCGAAAGGGGATTTATTATGTCAAAGAAAACTTTAACACCCGAGCAGGCAGAAATAAAGAGGTTAAAAAAGGAGAATTCCTCAAAAAATTGGAGGAGCTTTCTGGCGGTTGTTCTTGCCGTTGTACTTACCTTGGGTGTAGTTTCATTGGGTAAGGACGCAGGTGTTGAAAAAGGCGAAAAGGTAAGTTCAAATGTGTCAACTAACGATAATTCTGTGAATAATGAAACTCCCAATGAGCCATCAAATGAAAATATGCCCCAGAATTCGCAGAATGAAGAGGAAAATTCATCAGTAAAGCCCGAAGAAAATAACAACAAAACCGAAAATAAAGAAGAAATAAAAGAAGACAGCAAGCCCTTGTCAGATAACCCTGCCGATTGGTCAAAAGAGCAAATTGCCTCTTTTTATAAGCAGGCGGCGACGAAATCTCACGACGGTGCAGAATCCTCACAGACTATGACAATGCCAAAGCTTATTGTCAATGACGGTGACGGTGCGCTTAACTGGTTTGTTCAGTTGTTAAAGCCTGTAATCAACTCTGTTTTAGAGAAGAACACAACAACATATGGCGGAATTACAGGCGGTTACAAAAATCTTGTAGCATCTGACATTGACAATGCAAAGGCGTATAAAGAGGGCGAATACACCGTAATCGAGATGACAATGGTTGAGCAGACCGACGGTATTTATGGAGACGCGCAGGGCGGAACGGTAGGTCACGCAATCAATGTTCTCGGCAATGTTGCCACCGCGGCAGAGCAGTTCCCCGATTTTGACATAAAGTTTGAAGAAGCCGACATCAAAGTGCATTACGCAAACCCCACCGTAAAGGTAAAAATCAACAAAGACGGCATAATTGAAAAAGGTACTTGGAGTTATACTTCTGAGGTCTATATAAGACACCTGCAAATCAACTCAATTATGATTGAAAAAGCAGACGCAGAAATAGACTATGTTATCGTAGTCGGCGGCGGATTTTAAAATAAGAATTGTCCCCATCGAAATTGATGGGGATTTTTTTATCTAATGCAACTGTCAGTTGACAAAATTCAAGGCGTGCTTGGTAGAATGTAACCGATAATTTTGCTATATTTTTATTGACAAGATAAGTGATTTTGCTTCATAATAAACATATAGATTTGTAGGTGATAAAAATGACAATTGGTACAAAAATACAAAACCTCAGAAAGCAAAGAGGAATGTCGCAAGAGCAGCTTGCAGAGGCTTTGGGTGTGTCCCGTCAGGCAGTCAGCAAGTGGGAGGCAGAACAATCGGTACCCGACATAGATAAAATAATTTCAATTTGTGACTATTTCGGTGTTACTAGTGACTATATTCTTCGTAACGCTGAATTACCACAAACCGAGCCACAGTCTGACCCCATAGTAGAGAATACATATATAAGCGAAAATAATGTTGATGAAGAAAATCCCGAAAAGCAAAAGAAATCGGCACTTCTTTTGGCAGTTGCGATTGTGCTTTATATTCTTTGTGTTGTTCCTGTTATTATTCTTCAAAATGAAATCGGTATTGTGCTGATGTTCGTTATGATTGCGGTGGCAACGGGTATTATCGTTTACCGTTCAACACTCAATCGAAAAAACGATAATGATGAAGAAAAGGCGGAAAAAAAGAAACAAGAAAATCCAACACTTAAAGCGGTAAAAAGCTGTGTTTGGGCGGTTGCAGTAATTATTTATTTTGTAATAAGCTTTTTAAGCAGTGCGTGGTATATAACTTGGCTTGTGTTCCCGATAACAGGTGCAATTACAGATGTTATTGAAGCCTGCTTTGATTTGAAAGACGGTGATAATAAATGAAAAAATCGGCAATTGCAAGAATAGTTATTTGGTCAGTTGTGGCAGTAGTGCTTACGGGAATTCTTATTGGAACACTGGTTTTCAGAGAAAATCCCAATGCACCGATAATCTTTGGTGAAGAACAAGGCTATAAATATGAAAACGCAGATGAATATACCGTTGGTGCATCCGAATTGTCTGCAGAGTCCTTTACAAGCATAAGCGTTGATTGGATTAACGGAAATGTGTTCGTGCTGGCTTATGATGGTGACACGGTTAAAATTGAAGAAGTATCGCACGACGATATTGAAGAAGAATATGCTCTTCGTTGGCGGGTAAAAGAAAATACACTTTATATTAAGCCCTGCAAGTCAACAAACTCGTGGAATTTGGCGAATAAAATTCCTGCAAAGGATTTATTTGTATATGTTCCCGAAGCTTTAGCGGTAACAATGAACAGAATCAAGGTTGATACTGCAAGTGCGTGTATAAGCATAACGGGTATTACTGCAAATGAGATTGATACCACAACCGCCTCTGGTGATACTTGGCTTGAAAAATGCGGTGCAATTGATATAAATATTGAAAATGTCAGCGGATATGTAAATCTTACCGAAACAAATGCTGAAATAATTGATGCCGAAACCGTCAGCGGTAATGTTGAAATTGTGGGTACGGTTAATGAGCTGAATGTGGAAAGCGTATCGGGAACAGTTCTTTTGTGTACAGATTCAGCACCAAACTCAGCAGATATTTCAACTGTCAGCGGTGAAATTAAATTTGAACTTCCCGAAAATGACGGATTTTATATTGATTTTGACTCGGTCAGCGGTAGGGTGACAAGCGAATTCCCGTTGATAATAAGTAATGGTAAGCAGGTCTATGGTAACGGCGAAAGACAGTTCGATTTTGAAACCGTCAGTGGTAATGCTTATATTGAGATTAAAAAATAAAGCTTTAGGGCATAGTGAAATTTAATCACCGTGCCCTATTTTTTTATTGTAAATTTTACCTCTCTGTTATATAATGGTAAAAAAGGGGAGGATAATATGAAAAAAGATAAAGTAATTGAGCGTGAAAGCAAGCAGTTAGCAAGGCTCAACCGAACACGCACAAAAGGTGTTTACAGCGGTTATTTCTTCGTTTTGCTTGTGCTTATTGCCGTTGTCAATATTCTTGACGAGGTTACAAGTAACCTGACCGTTACGGTGCAATCCTCATTCGTAACTGAATTCTTTGTGAATAATCCCTTTATGGGTAAATATTATACCTATGAAGACGGACTTGCACTCCACTCAAGTGTCGGCGTGTTCACCTATGTTTTGGGTATTATAACCCCATTTTACAAGGCACTTGCTGACAAATGGGGCAGAAAACCGCTTTTTGCCATTTCAACACTCGGTATGGCGGTGGGACTTTTAGTAATTCATTTGTCCTCAAGCTATATAATGTTCCTTGTGGGCTTTGCAATTATAAGCTTCTTTATGGGACACGATATTCAGATTATCTACATTCTTGAAGAAGCCCCCGATAAGCACCGTGCAAAGATTTACAGCTTTCTTAAAAGTTTCGGTATTTTAGGTGTTATTCTCATTCCTACACTTCGCGATATTTTAATGGGCGACGACGCAACACAGTGGAGACAGATTTTCCTCGTACCATCAATTATCGGCTTTATTGCAGTTTTGCTCGTTCTTATTTTCGCAAAGGATACCAAGGTGTTTATAAACGAGCGTATCCAGTATCTTTCACGCCCATATGAAGAGCGTCAGGCTGAAAAAGAGCTTAAGAAAAAGCAAAAAGAGGCACAGAGAAATCAATCGGGCGTTTTCAACGGTGTTAAATACATATTCTCAAATAAAGACACAAAAATGCTGATTATTGCCCATATTATTTTCGATGCCGCAATGCCTGCAATCGCGTTGTATTTTGAATCTTCAATGCACCGTGCGGGTATGAGCACAAGCGAAATCACAAAAGCGCTGTTTATGGTGCCCGTAATCTATGCCACAATCACATTCCTTTCAGGCTTTATTGCTGATAAATTCGGCAGAAAAACCACAGTTACGGGATTTTCAATTCTCTGCGTAACGGGATATATTCTCTTTGTTATTGGTATTCTCAACGCCTGGAATCCTTATCTTGTGGGCTCGTTGGCAGGACTTTATCAAGGCTCATATTGGATTGGCAGGGACTATATGAATGTTATGATGACCGAAAAAGTACCAACCGACATCCGCGCATCAGTTGTCGGTGCAGAAGGACTTTTGGTTATTATCGGTTTAGCAGTTGGTTATATCAGCACAATTATTGGTATGACATTTATGCCTATCTGGTGGGCTTGCCTTGCTGTTTCAATCCCCACAGTCACCGTTGCCGCAATTATGTTTACTCTTAAAGTCAAAGAAACAAAAGGCGCAAATCTTGATGAAATTAAGTAAAAACAGACATAAAAAAATCCTCCCACGCGGGAGGATTTTTTTATGCCTTGATTTTCTTTTTGAATATGATTTTATCAAGTCTGTCGGTAATTTCATCAAAAACAGTTGCAATAAGTATTGTGCCAAAGAACGCCATACCAATAAACAAATAAGGTTCATTATTTAAATTAAAATGGTCGAGAAGTCTCATAGGTATTCGTTGTAACATGAAAAAACTGAAAATGTGGTTTCCAAACCAGTCAAGTATGGAACTTCTGCATTGTAGTTTCATCATAAGTAAAGTAATAAGAATTGGCGAAGTGCACATAAACAATACGCGGAAAATAAAATCTTCGTAACGGTTTTGTGAACAGTACATACACGCGATAAAAACCACCGTAACTGCACCTAACCATATAATATCATTTTTCATAAGAATCTTATCAACATAAGGTTTGATAAGTGAGAAAATCATTCCGAGAGGGAAACACATAATTGTGTCGTAATATCTTGGAGGTAGTTCAAGCTCTTTTTCAATAAATATGAAGCCAATCGTAAGAATGAATACACTTGCAACGGCAATGAGGTTGGATTTTCTGAATACGATAAATGATAAATATACAATAATGTACAGAGCAAAAGTGACGAATAAATACCAGTTATCGTTACCGATACTCTTGTATCCCGTGAAAGCAAGAAGATAGTCTGTGAATGTATAATCTTTGCCCATAATAAAGCAAATTACAATGAACATACAAATCATAAGCGCAAAGTGATACCAGAGTTTAAAAAATCTGTTAAATGGAATTCCTTTAACATAATCGATTTTCTTTCTTTGGATAGATTCCATTATTCCATATCCCGAATAGAATAAATATGTAACAACAACCGATTGCCCTAAAAATGTTCTTATCGCAAGATAAGGTTCATCAATAGCACTATTAACTGCGATGTGTTGACAAGAATGACTTAAAAAAATCAAAACAGAAAAAACGGCGTTGGCTGTTGTTGTATTTTTCGGTGAACAGTAATCCTCATAAAACTCATTTTTTCCTTTTGCATTTAGCCCCGTAATGATTATCATTGCTAAAACAAGAATAAAAACTAACACAATTCACACCACACTTTTAGTTTTGGTTATTCTGCAGAACCCAATTCCTGCATTGTAACTTCTTCACGCATATCTGTTGCGTATTTATCTTGATAATAATTCTCTGCAACGCAGTCGAATGAGCCGTCGGGTTTTACTGTAATCATAGTGCAACCACGCTGTGAGCCCAGCTTTGAAATGCCCGAATATGCAAGATAGTCAATACTGTAACCGTAGGTCAGGCGAATTCCCTTATACTCAATTGAGAAGTTGTTTAAATGGTCGTGACCACAGAAAATACCCTTTGTACTGCCCAAGGTCTGCATTGCTTCAAAAATTTCATCTTCATAAACGCCCGAATAAACCATTTTACCGGTTTCACCAACAATACCATAATAGTATTTTGCGTTTTCTGTGTCCTTATAGCCTGCTTCAACATATTCGTTCCAAGCGTCAAGGTATTCGGTATTAGGCACATGCCAGAAGGCGAGGGACTTAACAACAGAATATGTATTAAGTAATTCTTCTTTATTTTCCCATTCGCTTGCGTTTATAAGCTCAACATTTTGCTTGTTGTATTTCTCAATATTCGTTTTATACCAATTTACTTGATTTTCGTGAATATTATCATATTTCCAACCAATGCCAAGATAATCGCCGTCAACATATGAATGAGTGTCAAAGGTGTAAAGAGATTGAGTAATCAAGCCCTGCGAATTCTTAACATTGATAATCTGATTGCAATAGCCGTCAACCTCGTCATCAGAGTTGTTTTCAAATAGGCAATAAGTCCATTTTTCGTCAGAATAGAATTTTGAAATATCCTCGCGGGTGTATTTTGAATAAATTTCTGTGTCGTGATTACCGAAAACGGGCATCCAATAAACGCCAAGGCTTTCCATAAGAGTTGCCACAAGCTCGGCAGAATTCATATTATCAAATGTGCCCGCAGCATAGGGTACGGGATACACAAGGTCACCTGTGATGATTACAAGGTCGGGCTTTTCTGCAGTAACCATAGCGGCAACAGCGTTAAGAGCCATTGTGTCCTTTGAGGTGCACATCCAACCACCGCCAATATGAACATCGGTTAACTGCATAACTCGAAAATCCTTGTCTGTTGTAAAGGTCCAAACACCGTCAGCGTCTTTTTCGGGCACAAGCTGATTTGAATATTCAACTGCCGATAAATCCTCAAGACTTCCAAGATGCGCCTTGTTGCTGATTGCGTTTGCAAGCCCGCCAAGCGAGCCTAAAAGTACAATTACGGCTAAAATAATACCGAATATTTTAAGTCCGTTTCTTTTCTTTGCTGTCTTTTCCTTTTTCAAGAGATTACCTCCCATTCAATAGCCGAGGAATATCCCCATTCTTCCTCAAGCCTTGATTTTATTGTATTCTGAACAGACAATATGTTTTCTTTATCCTGCTCAGTAGCTACCATATAAATAATAACATAAATTTTGCTTTTCCCATAGCGGTGAACTAATATATTTTTTACCGAAGTTGAAGTGCTTTCACAAGTCTCTGCAATAATCTTTTCTGTATTACTGTGAATTTCTTCTGCATATTGACCGATTATTTCAGCAAGTGAAGAAATAATAAGACGAATTCCCGCAACCGCAATAATAATGCTGATTACAAGCCCTAAAATCGCGTCAAGCCCAAAGCCAACGGTATTTGAAAGGGTAAAGGATACAAGCGTTACTGCCGTTATTCCGCAGTCAAGAAATGAATCAAGCATAACGGTTTTAATAACTGCAGATTTTTCTTTTTTGTATTTTACTGAAAAAATAATACCTAATATAAGCTTTACAAGACTGGTTGCCCCGATAATTACCGCGTATTTTGTGAAATACCATACGGGTACGGGGGTCATAAGTCGGCCTAATGAACTGTAAGCAAAGCCCAAGCCTGCCGCCGTCATAATAATTGACATTATAAAAGAGGTAACATCTTCTATTCTGCCAAAGCCATATTTAAAACGGGGAGTAGCAGGCTTATTTATGAACGAAATTCCAATGAGTGCAAGGCATAATGACAGCGTGTCCATAAGGTTGTTGATACTGTCTGTGTATATGCATTGACTGTTGGTGCGAATACCAATATAAAATTTTATAAAGAACAGAAAAAAGTTCACAACTCCCGCAAAAACTATTATGGGGGAAAGCTTTTTCTTCAATATTCACACCTCTTTTCGACAAATTATCTGTAAAGCTTTTAGACTTTACAAAGTTCAAAAACCTATATTTATCAAAGGTTTACGCTGATTGTATGGTTTGAAATTGTAAAGTAAATACACTTTACATTAAAATAATTCAATTAATTTAAGAATTCCAAACCAAAGGGGAGGAACAATGAGCGCAGGGAGCATATTAAGTGTTTTTAAATTCTTGATTTCGAGTATTGAAATACCTGAAGCGGCAATTAAAAATCCACCGATAATGCTGATTTCGCACATCATTTCAGCACTCATAAATCCACCGACGAGTGTTGCGAGCAGATAAATTCCGCCCTGCCATAAAAACAGTACGCCCGCGGCAATTGCAATGCCGATTCCGTAAGTTGATGCCAATACCATAGAGGTCACAAGGTCAAGTGTGGCATTTGTGAAAAGATATGTATGGTCATCGTATAAAGCCGAGTTTATAGGGCCTAAAATCGACAAACTGCCTATGCAGAAAAGCAGAATTGCCGTTGAAAGTCCTTTGCCCAGTTCGGTTTTACCACTTTTTTCAATAAGATTATTGAATTTCTTGTCAATGTCGAGCATATTGCCGATAAGACTGCCGAGTGCAAGGCTCACAATGAAAAGTACGGGGTATTTACTGTTTGGCATATTCTGTACAATTGAATTTATGCCGATACCTGCCGCCGCAAGTCCCATTGCGTTCATAAGTGATTTTGTGTATTGGGGCTTTATTCCCTTTTTGAAAACACTACCAATTATACTACCCGTAAGAATTGTACCTACATTTACTATTGTGCCAATCATTTTCTGCAAGCCTCCACTGCCTCAAAAATCTCTTTAAGTGTGTCAAGAGAATTTTGTTCGGGCAATTTTTTAATATTTATGCTCATTTTACCCTTTGATGTCACACTAACTCTGCCACGAAGTACTGATGAAATGTCAAGCACCAAAGATGCGTTGATTTCTTCGCAGTAAAGGGCAATTGTGTCACCGCGCTGACCGATTTCGTAAATTCCGAGGGCTGATGCAGTATTTCTGCAAAGCGACACCTCGATAAGCCCCTCAACTGACGGCGGAATGTCACCGAAACGGTCTCGCAATTCATCGCGTACATCTTCGGCATCCTCAAAGGTGCGCACATCGGCAATTCTGCGGTAAACCATAAGTCTTTGCGAGAGTGCCGAAATATATTTGTCGGGAATATGAGCATTAATTTGTAAGTCAATAAGACATTCGCGTTGCTTTTTGGGTGCTTCACCCTTTTCGTCGCTGATGGCTTCTGAAAGCAGCTTCATATACATATCGTATCCAACTGCCGCCAAGTGACCGTGTTGTTGTGCACCGAGTAAGTTACCTGCACCGCGGATTTCAAGGTCACGCATAGCAATTTTAAAGCCCGAGCCGAATTCTGTGTATTCGCGGATTGCCTGAAGTCGCTTATATGCTACTTCTGATAAATTTTTATCGCGCTTATAGGTGAGATAAGCACTCGCCCTGCGGGCACTTCGACCAACTCTGCCTCTTAACTGATGCAACTGTGCAAGACCTAATTTGTCAGCATCTTCAATTATGAGAGTGTTGGCATTTGGCACATCAACTCCGGTTTCAATGATTGTGGTGCACACGAGAATATCAATTTCACCGTTCATCAAATCTCGCCAGATGTCACTTAATTGCTCCTCGTTCATTTTGCCGTGAGCAACTGCAATGCGGGCATCGGGCAGGAATTCTTTAATCGAATTTGCAACACCGTCAATGGTTTCAACGCGGTTGTGAAGAAAATACACCTGACCGCCACGGCGAAGCTCTTTTTCCATTGCCTCACAAAGCAAGGGGAGACTATGTTCAACAACATAGGTCTGCACGGGAAATCTGTCCGACGGAGCCTCTTCAATGACCGACATATCACGAATTCCCGACATTGCCATATTAAGCGTGCGGGGGATAGGAGTTGCCGAGAGAGTGAGCACATCAACACCGGGGAATTTTTCTTTGATTTTTTCTTTTTGTGCAACACCAAAGCGTTGCTCCTCGTCAACAATCAAAAGACCTAAATCCTTGAATTTTACATTTTTCGCGATAAGTGAGTGAGTACCCACAATAATGTCAATAAAGCCCGAATTAATACCCTTTATTATTTTTGCTCGTTGCGTTGGTGTGCGGAATCGTGAAAGCATTTCCGCTTCAATGGGAAAACCGTCAAAACGCTTCATAATTGTCTGATAATGCTGAAGCGCAAGAATGGTGGTGGGTACTAAAATCGCACATTGCTTGCCGTCTGCAATGCATTTGAATACTGCACGCAAAGCAACCTCTGTCTTGCCAAAGCCGACATCACCGCAAAGAAGTCTGTCCATTGGGTAGGGCTTTTCCATATCATTTTTAATCTCGTCAATACTTCTTAGCTGGTCACCGGTTTCTTCAAATTCAAAACGGCGCTCAAAATCTAACTGCATATCAATATCGGGCGAGAAAGCATAGCCCTCGGTGTGCATACGCTGTGAATAAAGTTTAATGAGCTGGTCCGCCATATCCTTAACGGCAGAACGCACCTTGCTCTTTGATTTTTCCCAATCAGCACCGCCCAAGCGGTTAAGCTTTAATGCCTTGCCGTCATCCTCGTGAGGACCAATATATTTTGACACCAAATCAAGCTGAGTGACAGGTACATAAAGTACATCACTTTTTGCGTACTTGATTTTGATGTAATCTTTTATAATCTTATTGGCTTCAAGCTGTGTAACACCGTCAAAAATGCCGATTCCATGGACTGCGTGAACAATATAGTCGCCCTTTTTCAATTCATCAAGTGAATGAATGGTGTCTTTTGCCTTAAAGCCCGTGTTTTTTCTTCTTGCCTTGCTCTGATAAACTTTAGAATATGTGAAAACATAAAGCTTTTCGCGTGGGAATGAAAATCCCGAGGTCAGCGAGCCGGGGAGCACCGATACTGCACCCTTTGGAAATTCTGCGGGGATAACGGGAAAATAAACCGACGGAATTTCTTCGTCAGTTAAGGTTTCTGCAAGATTTTTTGCACTTTTCTCTGTACCCGAGAACACAACTATCGTACTGTCTTTGGTGAGTACGGGCTTAATATCCTCCATAAGCACATCAAGTCTGCCGTTCCAAATGGGCAGAGTTCCGCCGTTGAAGGTGGTAAGACTCTTTACGGGTGTGTCAAAGCTACCACGGGCAAAATTGTCAACATAAGTTGCCTTGAATTCCTCGTATTTGCCGACGAATTCTGCAAATGTGAGAGTGAATTTGTCAAGTCCCTTGCAAAGAGTGCCGTCTTCTATGCCCGATTTTATATCTTCAAGCAATAATTTTTGTGAGGAGTTGATTTTTTCTTTAATTCCGCCCGTTTCAAAGGCGAATAATAAATACTCCTCGGCATAGTCGAAAATTGTGGCGGGGGAGTAGCAAAGCGGAAGATACTTGTCAGCCGAGCCAACACTCACACCGCTTTTAAGTCGGTCAACATCCGCATATAATTTCTCTTTTATTGCGTCAGCCTTTTTACCACGAACGCCTTTGGCAAAATTCTGTATTTTTTCGGCTAATTCATAAGGATTATCAATAATAATTTCCTTTGAGGGCGCAATTAAAATCTCGTCAATGTTTACTGTTCTTCGCTGACTTTGAACATCAAAACGGCACATTGTGTCAACTGTGTCGCCCCAAAGCTCAATTCTTACGGGCTCGTCATCGTCGGGCGAGAAAAAGTCCACAATTCCGCCACGGCAAGAGAACTGACCAACGCCCTCAACCGCGTCAACTCGTTTATATCCCGCGGCATTAAGTGACATTAAAATGTTTTCAAGTGGTATTTCTTCGCCTCTTTTGAGCAATACTGATTTTTGACGAAGAATTTCGGGCGGTACTGTGTAAGAAATCGTCGCCTCGGCACTTGCTACAACAATATCACACTTGCCGTCAAGCATACGGCGAAGTGCCTTAATTCTCTTTTGCTCATATTCATAGGACTGACCATCAGTTGTCCAAAATGAAAAACTGCGAGCAGGGTAGTGAAGCACATTTCTGCCGAATGAAGTCAAATCATCACAAAGACGAACGGCAGTTGCGTCGTCGGGCACGACAATAAGAGCCTTTTTTTCAAGACTCTCTGTAAGTGCAGAAATGATGTGCGCCTTTTGTACGGGGGTAAGCCCTAACACACCCTGTGGCAGAAAACCTTTTTTAATGCTGTTTTCTACGCCTTGAAATTCTGCCGATTGTTTAATTGCCCTACTGAATGCTGACATAGTTAACCTCAACTATTGTATAAGTTCATTGCCTTGTCAATCTGGTTATCAAGTAAAAGCTCAATAGCCTTGCAAGCATTTTCGAGTGCAGGCTCAAGTGCTTTCAATTCATCTTTTTTAAACTCCGAAATTACCCAATCAATAAGGTCATAGTCAGGATGCGGTTTTTTACCGCAACCTAATTTAATTCTTGGGAATTGGTCATTGTTGAGATGATAAATTATACTCTTAATTCCGTTGTGACCACCGTCAGTACCTTTTCTGCGGATACGAAGTCTGCCCACATCAAGAGAAATATCGTCATAAATAACAATAACCTTTTCGGGCGGAATTTTATAGAAGTTTGCACATTCCCTTATCGCCTCGCCACTATTATTCATATAGGTCTGTGGCTTCATAACAATACAGCGGTGACCGTTAATAGCGGTGTCGCACATAAGAGATTTGAATTTGAGCCTATCTACTCTGAAATTAAGCTTTTTAGCCAGCATATCTATGCACAAAAACCCCGAATTATGTCGTGTGTAGGTGTATTTGTTGCCCGGATTACCAAGCCCCACAACGATAAATTCAGGTGTGCCACCAGATACAGCTACTGTCTTTTTTCTGAATCTGTTGAACATATAAATTTTTCCTTTTATTTTGAATATTTGTCTTTGTTTTTTACTTTCCAGCCAATTTTATTGACTTGGCGTGCTCTCGCAATACCAAGTGCGTCAGCGGGAACATCCTCTGTGATTGTTGAGCCCGCGGCGGTGTATGCGCCGTCGCCAACTTTTACGGGAGCAACAAGGTTAGTGTTACAACCGATGAACACATCGTCACCGATAACTGTGCGGTGTTTGTTTTTTCCGTCATAGTTAACCGTAACAGTACCGCAACCGAAGTTAACTCTCTTGCCCACATCGGAGTCACCAACATAGGTAAGATGTGAAACCTTTGTTCCCTCATCAATGTTAGAATTCTTAACCTCAACAAAGTTACCGAGATGCACTTTTTCACCTACAACTGAATTGGGGCGAATGTGCACGAATGGACCAATATCAGCACCGTCAAGCACCTTTGACTGATAGCACTGAACAGAGTTTAATTTTACATCGTTGCCGATTACACTGTCTTTAATAAGCGTGTTTGGACCAATCACACAGTTTTCACCGATTACAACGCCCTCAAAAATCATTGTGCCGGGTAAAATAAGTGTGCCCTTACCAATTTGCACATTATCTTCAACGAAAACATTTTGGTAATAAGGGATTTCAACACCGTTTTTCTGGTGCATTTCGAGATTTTCTAAATTATGCATATCTTTATCTGTCATAACGACCACCAATCAATATTTAATTAATATATTTTATCATATTTATAGCACTTTTTCAACACTTTGTTTCATTGACAAAGCCTGCATTAAATGATATATTTATTTTAATATATTTTTGAGGAAATATAATTTTTTGGAGGAAAAATAATTGCTTTCAGTAATAATTCCGTCTTATAACGAAGAACAGAATATCAGAAATACCGCAGGTACCGTGCTTTCAATTATGAAAGACGCGTCAATTGATTGTGAGCTTATTTTCATTGACGACGGCTCAAAGGATAAAACCTATGAGCAGATTTGCGAGTGCACAGAAATAAGCAAACGAATACGCGGAATTTCTTTCAGCCGTAATTTTGGCAAAGAGGCGGCAATTTATGCAGGTCTTGAGGCGGCGAAGGGTGATTGTGCCGTAATTATTGATTGCGATTTGCAGTTTCCGCCTGAAAAAATTATCGAAATGTACTCTCTTTGGCAAGAGGGCTATGAGGTGATTGAGGGCGTTAAAACCGACCGCGGTGATGAATCAGCATTTCATAAGCTTTCGGCAAAGGTGTTTTATAAAATTATGACTACCTTTGTGGGCGTTGATATGCAATCAACATCCGATTTTAAGCTGATTGACCGCAAGGTGATTGACGCATTATTATCATTACCCGAAAGAAACACATTTTTCAGAGCGCTCTCATTCTGGTCGGGCTTTAAATCAACGCAGGTTGAGTTCCAAGTTCAAGAAAGACAAAACGGCGAGAGCAAATGGGGTATTTTAAAGCTTACAAAATATGCCATTTCAAATATAACCTCATTCACCACCGCACCCTTGCAGATTATCACCGTAATGGGTTGCGTAATGCTTGTGTTTATGGGCATTATGGCTGTGCAAACTCTCATAAGATTTTTGCTTGGTCAATCGGCAGAGGGCTTTACAACCGTAATTTTACTCTTGCTTTTAATCGGCGGAAGTCTTATGGTGGCTCTTGGTATTATCGGCTATTATATCGCCCGAATTTATGAAGAAGTAAAGGGCAGACCAAGGTATATTATTTCAAAGAAAACTGATGGGGATAAATAAAACTGAATTTGCGGTATTACAAGCACTTGTAATACCTCTTTTTTGTGCCCAAGCCCTTGAAAAATAACGGATTTGGTGTTATACTATATGATTAGTAAAATATTGTATTTTGAGCAGTAATTATTCGTAAAGGAGGCGAGAATATGAGCAGAAAAAAGTGGCTTACCGCACATATTGATAAGGATTTGGCGGCTCAGGTTGCCGAAAATCATAGTCTTGACCCCTTTACTGCCCTTATTCTTGTGTCCCGCGGAATTACCGAGTATGAAGATGTTGAAGAATTCTTTGACACCGATTTCAGCTTCTGTGACCCTTATCTTATTACGGATATGGAAAAAGCAGTTGAACGCATTGAAAAGGCAATCGAAAATTTTGAAAAAATCTGCGTTTTTGGTGATTACGATTGCGATGGTGTAACCTCAACCGCGCTTATGTATTCTTATCTTACCTCACGCGGTGCTGATGTGACTTATTATATCCCCGACCGAATCAGCGAGGGCTACGGAATGAATTGCGAAGCCATCAACAAATTGCACGAGCAGGGTGTTAAGCTCATTGTAACCGTTGATAACGGAATTTCAGCAGTAGAAGAAATTGAACATGCAAAATCATTGGGCATTGAAACTGTTGTTACTGACCACCATAAAGCAGGTGATATTCTTCCTGATGCTGTGGCGGTTGTTGACCCGCACAGAGAAGATTGTAATCTGCATTTCAAAGAGTGGGCGGGCGTCGGCGTTGCCTTTAAAGTGGTTTGTGCATTAGAAAAAGGTGACTATTCATCAGTTCTCGCTCAATATGCAGATATTGTGGCAGTCGGTACAGTTGCCGATGTGGTGGATTTAAAGGACGAAAACCGCGCAATTGTGAAATACGGCGTGGCAAAAATAAACAGTAACCCTTGCAACGGCATAAATGCACTTCGTCAGATTGCGGGCGTAAGTGAAAGACCGCTTAACGCAGTTGGTGTAACTTATTCACTTGCCCCACGAATTAATGCGGCGGGCAGAATTCAGTCTGCCGTTACCGCCTTAAAGCTTTTGCTTTGCGATGATTTGGCGGTGGCTCTTGATATGGCAGAGCAGGTTGATAACTGCAACCGTCAGCGCCATACTCTTGAAAATGAGATTATGGAGGCGGCAGTGGCTCACATCGAATCGAATGAAGCCTTAAAGCATTCCCGCGTAATTGTTGTCTGTGGTGAGGGCTGGCATCATGGAGTAATAGGTATTGTTGCCGCGAGAATTACCGAAAAATACGGCAAGCCTTCAATTGTTATTACCTTTGAGGGTGACGAGGGCACGGGTTCGGCACGCAGTATTGACGGATTTTCAGTTTATGACGCAATTAAATATTGCGAATCAGAGCTTACTCACTTTGGCGGTCACACAATGGCGGCAGGTCTTGGTGTAAGAAAAGAAAATGTTGCAAAATTCTTTAACAGAATAAATGAATATGCAAAAATGGGTGAGACGGCAGTACCAACTCTTACCCTTGATTGCAAATTAAACCCTGCTTATATAAATGCGGCACTTGTTGAGTCATTAGAAACTCTTGAGCCCTTTGGTGCGGGCAATTCACAGCCACTTTTTGGCATTTTTGGTGTTCAGCTTGTTAATATTAAGCCCGTGGGCGAGGGTAAGCACTTAAGACTTGGCTTTACAAAGGGTAACACACAGTTTACCGCAATGAAATTTTCTACAACTTTAGATGAATTCCCTTATCGTGAGGGTGATACGGTTGACCTTGCGGTGCGAATTGAGAAAAACGAATTCCGCGGTGAAGTTAAAGCCACCGTGCAAATTCGTGACATCCGTTTTGCAGGTGTAGATGAAGATAATCTCTTTAAATCTTTGGCACTTTATGAGAAGTTCAAGAGAGGAGAAAAGCTCAATTCTCACGAGGCGAGATTTTTAACACCCTCACGCGAATTCCTTTTAGGTGTTTACGGATTAATAAAAAATTATAAAATCTGGACTTTTGATATTGAAACAATGCTTGTGCGTGCAAAATGTCCTTACGAGAGATACTGCATAATGCTTGTATCCCTTGATGTTCTTTGCGAATTGGGGCTCATTAAACGCGATGGCGAGCATATAATATTTGACGGTGACGGTAAAAAAGCGGATTTGTCACAGTCGAAAATTCTAAAAAAATTAACTGAAATGCAAGGGGAGTGATGATGGATGGCAGAAGTTGTTTTTGTAGATGTTGATAAGCTCTATGCTGATTTGCGCGAAAAAATAGCGGCAATTCATAATGAAAACGAACTAAAAATTATCGACAAAGCCTTTGCGGTTGCAAAGGAATGTCACGGCGAACAGCGTCGTCGTTCGGGCGAGCCATATATTATTCACCCAATTGCAGTTGCAGATATTCTTGTGGATTTGGGTATGGATTGGCAGTCGATTGTTGCGGCTCTTTTGCACGATGTGGTTGAAGATACCGAATATACAATTGAACAGTTAAAGTCAGAATTTGGTGAAGATGTTGCGGTGCTCGTTGACGGCGTAACAAAGCTTGGTCAGGTTCAGCTTAATTCCCGTGACTCAAAAGAGCAGGCACAGGCAGAAAATGTGCGTAAAATGCTTCTCGCAATGTCAAAGGATATCCGCGTTATCATCGTTAAGCTTGCCGACAGACTTCACAATATGCGTACCTTGGAATATGTTGCCCCGCAAAAGCAACGCGACAAGGCTCTTGAAACTCTTGAGATTTTTGCGCCCATTTCACACCGTCTCGGTATCCGTTGGGTTAAAGAAGAGCTTGAAGACCGCGCTATCCGTTTTCTTGACCCTGTGGCTTATGAGCAGATTGAAAAGAGCTTAAAAGAGAGTAACCGTTCCGACGAAAACTTTATTGAAAATACAAAGGCTAAAATTCTTGAGCGAGTGCAAGAAATAGTCCCCAATGCTCAAATCAGCGGACGAATTAAGTCCGTTCACGGAATTTACCGTAAAATGTATATGCAGGGCAAACAGTTTGACCAGATTTTCGATATTTACGCGGTGCGTATTATCGTTGACAGCGTTATTGACTGCTATAACTGCCTTGGTATTATTCATGATATGTATAATCCGCTCCCCAATCGTTTTAAGGATTATATTTCAACCCCAAAGCCCAATATGTATCAGTCACTTCATACCACCGTTATTAGTAAAGAGGGTGTAACCTTTGAAGTGCAAATCAGAACTTGGGAAATGCACCATACTGCTGAATTCGGTATTGCGGCGCATTGGAAGTATAAGAGCGGTGTAACAGGCGGTAAAAAGAGTTTTGATGACCGTCTTCAATGGATTCGTCAAATGCTTGAGGCACAGCAGGAAACAGGCGACGCGCGTGAAATTGTGTCATCAATCAAAACCGACCTTATTACTGACGAGGTATTCGTTTATACACCTAAAGGCGATGTGATTAATGTGCCTCAAGGCTCAACCGTTATCGACTTTGCCTATGCAATTCACTCGGCAGTCGGTAACAAAATGACGGGCGCCAAGGTTGACGGCAGAATTGTGCCAATTGATTATGTAATCAAAACGGGTGAAATTGTTGAAATTCTCACTTCTTCTCAGCAGGGTAAAGGCCCTAGCCGTGATTGGCTTAACATTGTAAAAACCAATCAGGCACGCAGTAAAATCCGTGCTTGGTTCAAGAAAGAAAAGCGCGAAGAAAATATCGCAGAGGGCAAGGCAGAGATTGAACGCGAGTTTAGAAGAAACTATATCCGTTTAAGCGAAGAAGATTACAATAAATTCATCAAAAAGCTTGCCGAGCGTCAGCGAATGGATAATCTTGACGATTTCTATGCGGCAATTGGCTACGGCGGACTTTCAATTATCCGTCTTATGCCCTATATCAAAGAGGAATATCAGAAAAATTACGATAAGCACCGCGAAGAAATTAAGATTTTACCAATTCAGAAGCCCAATAAGAAAAACAATGATGGCGTTACTGTTGAGGGTATTGATAACTGCCTTATCAAATTCTCTCAATGCTGTAATCCATTGCCGGGCGACGCAATTATCGGCTTTATTACCCGCGGTCACGGTGTGTCAATTCATAAAAAGAATTGTACCAATGTGCCAAAGGATATTAGAAATTGTGCCGAGCCTGCCCGATGGGTAAACGCTTATTGGAATAAGAATGTGAAAGAAGAGTACAAGGCAACACTTCAAATTACCTGTCTTTCACGAATTGGACTTATGGCAGAGATTGCAATGGCAGTTGCCAATATGCGAGTTAATATTGTGAATATCAGCACTCACGATATGAAAGACGGCAGAACAATTGTTGAATTGACCGTTAATGTCAGCGGTGTTGACCATCTTAAGAATCTCACATCAAAAATCGAAAAGATTGACGGAATTTTGTCTGTGGAGAGATAGAAATGAAAGCAGTTATTCAAAGAGTTAGTAAAGCAAGTGTAACCGTTGATGGTGAGCTTGTTTCAAAAATTGATAAAGGCTATTTAGTGCTTTTAGGTGTTATGGATGACGATACCGAAGCCGATGCCGAGGTGCTTGCACGCAAAACCGCAACACTCCGCGTTTTTGAAGACAGCGAGGGCAAAATGAATCTTGATGTTAATCAGGTTGACGGCGAAATTCTTGCAGTTTCACAGTTTACGCTCTGCGCCGATGTTAAAAAAGGCAACCGCCCATCATTTATCCGTTCAGGTGAGCCAAATCGTGCAAATGAGCTTTATGAGCATTATTGCGACGAGCTTCTCAAAAACGGAGTAAAAAATGTGGGTAAGGGCGTTTTCGGTGCCGATATGAAGGTTGAGCTTTTAAATGACGGCCCTGTCACTATTTTATATGATTCAGAAATCTGGAGAAAGCATTAACAATGAAAATAACAGTTCAAAAATTAGTATTAGGTGACCTTGCAACAAATACTTATATTGTTACCGATACTGAAAGTGGCGAGTGTGCAGTTGTTGACCCTGCGGTTGAAAGCGCTTCACTTCTTGCAAATCTCGAGAATAAGAATGTAAAATATATTCTTCTTACCCACGGCCACTTTGACCATATCAGCGGTACAAAAGCAGTAAAGACACTCACAAATGCAAATGTTGTCATTCATAAAGATGATGAGCCAATGCTTTCTGACGGTGAGTACAACCTTTTTACAATGCAATATCCTTATTCTCCAATGCCTGAAATTTCTGCCGATATAATCACAGAAGACGGTACGGAATTGGATTTTGGTGACGGCAAAATTATAGTAATGCACACTCCCGGGCATACCCTCGGAGGAGTTTGCTATATTTTTGAAGAGGACCGCGTGATTTTTTCAGGGGATACTCTGTTCCGCCTTTCTGCAGGCAGAACTGATTTTAAGGGCGGTAATCCCCGCGTAGAGCTTATGTCACTTGCAAAAATTGCCGCTTTAGAGGGGGACTATGCTGTTTATCCCGGCCACGAAGCCTCAACAACCCTCAATTTTGAACGCGAAAATAACCGTTATATGAAAACTCGATTCAGACATAAATTATGAAATTACTTGTATTAAATCACAAATTTCATTATGAAATGGAAAAGCTTGTCCGCGTTTTTATGCCCGACGAGAAAATTGAAGTTGTTTACGACAAAGCGATTGACGATTTTAATCTTCTCACCGCGGTTGAAGATGAAATTACAGTAACTGTGAATTTTGACGGCTTTTTCAAAACTCTTATTGCCCCTCTTTGCGAAGATAATGAAATGCAGATGGGCAGAATGGTATATGCGTTGCTCAGCGAATACACAGGCTTTTCACCAAAATGGGGAGTGCTCACAGGCGTACGCCCCTCAAAGCTTCTTATTAATACAGAAAAAGTGATGGGCAGAGAGAAGACAGAAGAATATTTTAAAACTGATTTGCTTGTAACCCAAGAAAAATTCAGTCTTGCCCGTAGCGTTGCTGACCAAGAGGAACGCATAATCGCAACCTCAAAACCTGAGTCTTTCAGTCTTTATATTTCAATTCCTTTTTGCCCCTCAAGATGCAGTTATTGTTCATTTGTATCCCATTCAATCGAGAATGAAAAGGCGAGAAATCTTTTGCCCCAATATGTTGAATATCTTGTAAAAGAGTTAGAGCTTACGGGCAAAATTGCAAGGGCAAACGGACTAACCCTTGAAAGTGTTTATGTTGGCGGGGGAACTCCCTCAACTCTTTCGGCAGAGCAATTGAAAACTGTTACCGACACAGTAAATAAGTACTTTGATTTGTCTACCTGTCGTGAATTTACCGTTGAGGCAGGCAGACCCGACACCATAACCGAAGAAAAACTTCGCGTGCTTAAAAACAGCCCCGTTGACAGAATAAGCATAAATCCGCAGACCTTTGTGAATTCTGTGCTTCAGGCCGTCGGCAGACGCCATAGTGCAGAGGATACAATTGAAATCTTTAATTTAGCCCGCAAAATCGGTTTTAATAATATCAATATGGATTTAATCGCAGGGCTTCCCACAGACAATTATGAGGGCTTCTGCCATTCAGTTGATACAGTACTTCGCCTTGACCCCGAGAATATCACAGTGCATACTCTTGCTGTAAAAAGAGCATCGGGAATAGGTCAAAATTCACCTAAAATCGCGGCACAAAATGCTGCTCTTGCATCAAAAATGCTTGATTATACTTATGAAAAGCTAAAAAAAGATTACCACCCATATTATATGTACCGTCAGTCAAAATCAGCGGGCAGTCTTGAAAATGTTGGCTGGGCAAAGACAGGTGCAGAGTGCATTTATAATATCTTTATGATGGAGGAATGTCACACAATTCTCTCCTGCGGTGGCGGTGCGGTGACTAAGCTTAAAGCACCTAAGGGTGACGAAATCGAGCGAATTTTCAACTTCAAATATCCCTTTGAATACATTTCAGGCTTTGAAGAATTAACTGAAAGAAAGAAAAGAATAACCGAGTTTTACAATACATATTCTTATTGAAAGAGGTAGAACTATGGCAAATATCAATAATAAAATAGAATATATCAATGAAATGGCAAAAGAGCCTGCGCCTTTTATCGCACAGTGCGAAGAGCGTTATCAAAATATAATTGACGGTATCGCAAAGCGCATAATCGACGAAGAGGGCAGAGAAATTGTAATGCTTGCAGGTCCTTCGTCAGCGGGAAAAACCACAACGGCGCGAAAGCTCTCTGAAAGCCTTATTAAACAAGGTGTTAAAACCTATGTTTTGAGCCTTGATGATTTTTATTTGAACCGTGATGATATCCCTTATCTTCCCGATGGAACGCAGGATTTTGAAACTGTTGATGCACTTGATTTAGAATGCTTTGAAGAATGTGTGAATGCACTTCTTCGCGGTGAAACCGTTAAAAATCCCATATTCGATTTCACAACGGGCAGACGAAGTGACACACAGTTTAATGAAATCACCTTAGGCGAAGAGGATGTAGTAATTATTGAGGGGCTTCACGCGTTAAACCCCGTAATCACCGAAAAAATCGTGGGCAAGCTTTTGAAAATCTATATCAATGTGTCCTCACGAATTTACGATGAAAAGGGTAATATAATTTTAAATAAACGAAATATGCGTTTCATTCGAAGAATGGTGCGTGACTATAAATTCCGCGACAGCTCAGTTGAAAATACCTATAAGCTTTGGAAAAATGTTACCGCGGGTGAAGATAAATATTTGTTCCCGTTCCGCGATAATGCAGATATTAAGGCAAATACAATTCATCTGTATGAATCCTGCGTGTTAAAGCATCAAGCGTTGCCATTACTTTTGGGTAGTGACATTTCAGACGAATTCAAGCCAGAGGCTAAAAAACTTGCCAAGGCTCTTGAAAAATTCCGTGATATCCCTGAAAATCTTGTTCCCGAAGATTCATTACTTCGTGAGTTTTTGGGTGAATAAAGAAGGTGCAGTATTTTGGTAGATAAAAAAAGAAAAAATCAAACCTTGCTTAACGGCGCGCTTGTTTTAAGCCTTGCCACAATAATAGTTAAGGTTATCGGCGTAATTTACAAAATTCCTCTCTCCAATATGATTGGTACGGTGGGCAGAGGCTATTTTGATTCGGCATATAATCTTTATGTGCCCATTTACACCATTTCAATGGCAGGACTTCCCGTTGCTGTATCTAATATGGTTTCAAAGGCAATGGCGTTGGGCAATTTCCGTGATGTTAAGATTATCCACAAGGTTGCAAAAAGACTTTTTCTGATTGTGGGTATTGTGGGTACTGTTGCAATGCTTGGACTGGCTTATCCTTATGCATTCTCTGCAAAGAATCTTGATTGCCTGCCTGCAGTTTTCATAATAACACCGTCAATTTTCTTCTGTTGCATAATGTCAAGCTACCGCGGATATTATAACGGACTTTCAAATATGACTCCTACCGCAGTTTCGCAGGTTTTTGAGGCTGTTGGTAAGCTTGTTTTCGGACTTCTCTGTGCCCGCTGGGCAATTGAATATGGATATTCCCGCTTTGAAGCAGGGCTTACAGTTTTTGGCAGAGAGGTTGCTAATGAAAGTGAAGCTCTCAGCGCAATTTATCCCTATGCCGCCGCAGGTGCTGCTGCGGGTGTAACGCTCGGCACAGTGTTTGGGCTTATTTATCTTCTCATAATGCATAAGGTAAAGGGAGATAAAATCACAAAAACAGAGCTTGCAAACGCACCACGACCTGAAAAATCAGGAGTAATTGCTAAAAATCTTATAAAATTTGCAATCCCCGTGGCACTCAGCTCTTTAGTTTTCAGTATCACAAACCTTATTGACTCAATCACGGTGCAAAATCGTCTTGAGTTTATGGTTGCAGAAAATCTTGATTTCATTAGAAACCTTTATTCAACCGAACTTGTGGGAATTCTCGACGCCGATATTAAAGACTTCCTTTACGGTGCATACTCCCTGTCAATTGATTTCAGAAATCTCATTCCCTCAATTACAATGACGCTTGGTATCAGCGCAATCCCTGCACTTTCAGCCGCTTGGGCTGTGAAGAATAAGCACGACATCAGAGTGTCGATTGAATCTGTTATGCGTGTTACAATGCTTGTGGCAATGCCTTGCGGAATAGGTATGGGTGTACTTGCCCAACCGATTTTAGCAGTATTCTACGGCAATGGTGAATCTGCAAGCGGTGTTTCAATTGCGGCACCTGTACTTACTGTTTATGGCTTTACAATTTTCCTTATGGCGCTTTCACAACCAATGACAAATATGCTTCAGGCACTCGGTAAAACAAAGGTACCGCTTGTATCTCTTACAATCGGTGCACTTGCAAAGCTTGTGGCAAACTTTATTTTCGTTGCTATTCCCGAGCTTAATGTCAACGGCGCAGTAATCGGCACGGTGCTTTGCTATGTGATTGTTGTTACAATTAATTTAATTGCGCTCATTCGCACCGCAAGAGTAAGAATAAATTTCTTCTCAGTATTCTTAAAGCCAATATTCAGCGGAATTCTCTGCGGTGTTGCGGCTTACACTTCATACGGACTTTGCAACAGATTCATTCCCGAATTCTCACTTAAAAATATAATTTGTCTCGGAATTTCTATCTGTTTTGGCGGTCTTGTATATGTAATTTCGATACTTCTCGTCAAGGGAATATCAAAAGATGATGTAATTATGCTTCCAAAGGGAGAAAAAATTGCAAAAATACTTGCAAAATTTGGTTTTATAGAGTAAAATTAAGAGGTAAGCAAAATGATTGAAAATTTTAGCTTTAAAGAACATTACAATGTTGCCGATTTAATCGACATTGTTGAAATTCTTCGCTCGCCTGAGGGTTGCCCTTGGGATAGGGAGCAGGACCACAAATCAATCCGTCGTGATTTTCTTGAAGAAACCTACGAGGTTATTGAGGCAATCAATAAAAATGACAAAGAGCTTCTTTTAGAAGAGCTTGGCGATGTGCTTTTGCAGGTGGTTTTCCACACGCAGATTGAGCGTGAGCAGGGCACATTTGAACTCAGCGATGTTGCTGACGGAATCTGCAAAAAGATGATTGAGCGTCATCCCCATGTTTTCGGTGAGGTTAAGGCAGACACAAGTGAACAGGTGCTTGAAAATTGGGATGTTATAAAGAAGCGTACCAAAAAGCAAAAAAGTCAGACCGAGTCAATGCTCTCAATCCCTCGCGAATTCCCCGCACTTATGCGTGCTGACAAAGTTCAGAAAAAGGCATCTAAAGTAGGCTTCGATTGGGATAATGCAGACGGCGCATTTGATAAAATCAGCGAAGAGCTTAATGAACTCAAAACTGCAGTAGAGAATGGCGATAAAGACAATGTGCACGAAGAGCTTGGTGATTTGCTTTTCTCGGTTGTCAATGTGTCCCGATTTGTCGGAGTTGATAGTGAAGAGGCACTCACAGGTGCAACCGACAAATTCATTGACCGTTTCTCTAAAGTTGAAAAAATGGCAGAAGAGCGTGGAATGAATATGAAAGAAACAGAGCTTGCAGAACTCGATAAGCTTTGGGATTTGGCTAAAAAGGATTAAAATCCTTTTAAGATACACAAAGAGAAAATTTTTATTTGGAGGACTTACAAATGAATAAGACAGAACTCGTAGCAGCAGTTGTTGCAAAAACAGGCATTTCAAAGAAGGACGCTGACGCAGCAGTAGCAGCAGTTTTCGCATCAGTTACAGATGCACTTGCAAACGGTGAAAAGGTTCAGCTTATCGGCTTCGGTACATTCGAAGTTCGTGAGCGTTCAGAGAAAACAGCTCGCAACCCCAGAACAGGCGAAACAATGACAGTTCCCGCAACAAAAGTTCCCGCTTTCAAAGCAGGCGCAGCACTCAAAGCAGCTGTTAAATAATTAAACTTTTGCAAAAAAATTGGGGTCGCAAACAGCGACCCTTGTTTTTTCGTAAGAGTCGACGACCCTAAAAATGAATATTGTAGGACGGGGGCTTGCTCCCGCCGTCAAATAATAAATTAAGTGAGTAATTATGAGATTAGACAAGTTTTTAAAAGTATCACGAATTATTAAACGCCGAACAATCGCCAACGAAGTCTGTGACGCAGGTCATGTGTCTGTCAGCGGTCGTGTTGTAAAAGCCTCTTATGATGTTAAAGAGGGCGACATTCTTGAAATTCAGTTCGGCGAAAAAATAACAAAATATAAAGTTCTTAACGTAACTGAACACGCAACAAAGCAAAGTGCAAGCGAAATGTATATTGAAATCAAATAGTGTGGTCTATAACCAGCTCCCTTGTTAAAGAGGGAGCAATTTTTTATATGCTTTTTACTGATAATCTACCGTGCTCAGAATCTTCATAACCTCATCTTCATACTCATTCCACCAATCGCCACTGTCATTTAAAATCACATAATCTAGGTCAAGCACAATAAAACTCCATTTTTCATTGTTGTCATAAATACCCACATTACCTGCGTGCTCGTCTAAGTAAACCGTCTTGCTTTCAAGTCCTGTACCACATACGCCAAATTGGTCATCAAATCTGAAAATGATTTGTCCATCTTTCTCACCTGCAGGGCGAAATTCTATTGTGTCATAAGCTTCTCTTTTTGTGTTGTTATAGCAAGTTTTTTCATATTCCCAATCCTCAGGGATTACTAAAGAAATTTTGTAATTCTCACCTATACATTCTACCCTTGTGCCCTTAACCTCTTTTTCAAGCCAACCCATTTCGGTCAAGCTCTCAATAACAGCGGTCGGTATGTCCTCGGGTTTGCCGTCATTTAACTTTTTACAGTAATATGCACTCGTGCCCGCGGGGTAAGACTCTTGAATTCCATCGTGGAGCACAAGAATTTCGTCGCCACTTGAAAGTTCTGCGAATATATCTTTGTCGCTTCTGTTACTCATTTCAATGGGTGAATTGTCCTCGTCAATGAGCATATATGTTCCCGTTGCAGTAATAAGGCATTTGCCTTTGGTGAAACCATATCCCTTAACGGTCATAACACCCATACC
>JAZNYY010000058.1:0-48910 GCA_045594645.1 Candidatus Fimenecus sp. | reverse complement strand
TAGAAGATATGATAAACCCGTTGCAGATGTTTTCACTCTTGACGGATTTGAAACATTAAAGGCTTATTATATCCTTGAAAATGAAGATAAAGACATTGGTGATACAGGTAGTGTTAACTTCTTTGAAAGCAATTTCAAATTAGAGCTTTATCCATCAGAAACTGTATTACTTAACTATTCTTTAGATTCATATTTCCCTAAGGATACAACAGTTGAGTTTGAAAGTAGTAATGAAAATATTGTTAAGATTGACGCATACGGCAATGTAACAGGTGTTGCAGAAGGCTTTGCTTCAGTTACAATCAAGGTGCTTCTTGACGGACAAAGCACTTACTATTCAGAAACTGTTTCTGTTGAAGTTAAGGACCCCTATGTAACAACAGGCGCAATCCTTACTCATTACTATGGTAATGGCGGATTGGTTGATATTCCCGCTGACCTCTCACTTACAGAAATCGGCTCATTCTCATTCTCAAACTTTGAGTATATTATGAAGACCGAAGAAGAGCTTGCTTTTGATGACAGTGAAACATCAAAGCAGTGGTTCATCGGTGATAACACAATCACTAAGGTTGTAATCCCCGAGGGTGTTGAGAAAATCAACTGCTACGCTTTTGCAAACCTTACAGCTCTTGAAGAAATTGTGCTTCCATCAACACTTGAGTCAATTGAGTACGGTGCATTCTATGGATGTACTGCATTGCAGAAGATTACATTCAGTGGTGAAAATAACCTTAAGATTATCAGCCAGAACGCATTTGAAAACTGTGACCTTCGCGATACAATTGATTTGAGTTCAATCTGCGTTATTTCTGACTACGCATTTGCAGGTAACCAGAAGCTTGAAGGTATTAAGCTTGGTGAAACCTTGCTTTCAGTTGGTCAGTATGCTTTTGCAGGCTGTAAAAAGCTTGAAAATGTTGAAGTTGGTGCGGCAAAGGTTAAATACGGTGCATACGCATTCACAGGCTGTGAAACCTTGAAGAGCTTCTATGTGAATTCAGCAGTTCTTCCCGAAGGTATGTTCTATGAATGTGAAAATATGGAAAGCGTTACAGTAGGACCTGATGTAAACGACATTGGCGTATTTGCTTTCCGAGATACAAAGATTTCAAAGTTTGAAATTTCTAAAGACAATAAAACCTATAAATCACAGACAAAGAATTATATCTTATCAGCTGACGGTAAAAAACTTGTTGCAGTTTCACCTCTCTTTGAGGGTGAATTCACAACCGCTAATATCGACGGTAAAAACATAAAAGAAATCAGCAAGGGTGCTTTCTCGCACAACCAGAAAATCACATCTGTTGTTCTTCCGGAAGTAACTGTTGTTGGTGATTACGGTCTTGCTTCTAACAAGAGTCTTGTTTCTGTAACTCTTGGTGAACTTAAAACAATCGGTGAATATGCATTCTTTGAAGCTGCCATTACAGCTATGCCCAAGTTCACTGCAAAGACTGAAATCGGCAAATACGCATTCTCATTCACAAAGCTTACTTCTGTTACAATTCCCGATAAAATGAAAATCGCAGAGGGTACATTCAGCGAATGTCTTGACCTTGCTACTGTTGTAATTGGTAACGATGTTGAAATCGGTGATTATGCCTTCAGTATGAACAAGGACAATGCATTTAAGGTTGTTGAGTATAGCGAAGATGATACAAAACTCTTTAAATATGAGTTCTCTTCACCGCTTACCTCACTTACTATCGGTAATGATGCAGTAATTGGCGAGAGTGCATTCTCAAATGCCGCAAGTCTTGAAACGGTAACCTTGGGTGCAAACGCTGAAATCGGTAAGATGGCATTCTATAATGCATCAAGCCTTAAGAATATCGACCTTTCAAAAGCAAAATCAATTGGTGATTATGCTATTTCCGGTGATGTGTACTATGCTTGTCTTGACAGCAATATGACTGTTGCTGCTGTTAATAATGACGGATACTACAGATATACATATCACGGACCGCAAATCACATCTGCAGACCTTTCTTCAGCAGAAAGCATAGGCGAATATGCATTATCATATTGCAGAAGTTTAACAACAGTTAAGCTTAATGAGAAACTTGAAGAAATTCCGCAGTACGCATTTGCAGGCTGTGCTTCACTTAAAACTATCAACCTTGAAAATGTTGAAACTGTTGGTGAATATGCATTTATGGAATGTGGACTTGAAACAGTTGACCTTTCAGGTGCAAAAACTGTTGGTGATTACGCATTTGTATCAAACAGAACACTTAACAGCGTTAAACTTAACGAAAAGGGTACAGATATCGGTGAGGGTACATTCTCATATTGTGACCCGCTCGCCAATGTTCAGAACCTTGCAGCATCTGAAAATATCGGTGATTATGCATTTGCTTATGATGCAATTACTGAAATTGACCTCACAGGTGCAGTTACAGTTGGTAAGAATGCCTTTATGAAAGAAACTCTTACTGATATTAAGGTAACTTTAGGTGATGACCTTGAAAAAGTAGGGGATAACCCATTCGCAATGTGTAAGGTTGCTCCTTTCAGCATTAAAGAAACCGAAAAAGAAAACGGTAAAGAAAAAGAAGTTACATCATACAATTACGAAATCAGCGATACTGTGTTTGTAATTGACGGCTCACTTTACTGTATGAATGAAAATGGTCTTGAGCTTATCACATTCGCAGGTAAAGAAACAAAAGATGTTGTTGTGGCAGATGATACAGTTCGTATTTCAGCACTCGCATTTGCAGGTAGTGATGTTGTGAGAGTTAAGATGCCTTTCACAACTACTGCAATCGGTCACAAAGCCTTCTATGCTTGTAACAAGCTTGAAATGGTAATCTTCGGCAGTTATAATGCTCCAAATTTTGAAGAAGAGTTTGACCCCACATACTATGAAACCTTTGACCATATTCCCGGCACCGGTGTTTATGGTCAGTACACAGATTATGACGGTACAGATGTTGTAATTAACGGTATGGGAATTGTTCCTTTCTATATGTGGAATGTGGCTGACTCAATGTATTCAAATGTATTCTACGGTGCAAACTTCGTAGATTATGTTGGTTGTGTTAAGAACAAGCTCACAATGGTTAAGCCTGTTAACGGTGTTGGCTATGATTCATTTATCTGTGACCAGTACTTTGATTTGAGAATTGACGGTCCTGCAGCTCCTGACGAGGTTGCTGTTGACGCTATCAATGCAATCAAGGCAATTCCCGAAAGAGTAGTTTATGATGACAAACCATTGGTAGATGCAGCTCGTGTGGCTTACGATAAGGTTGCAACTCTTGAGCAGAAGTCGTTGGTTATCAACTATAGTGATTTGGTATCTGCAGAGCAGAGAATTAAGGCTCTTACACCAACAGAAGATGATAATAAAGTCGAAACACCTGTAGAAGAGCCCGAAAAGAATAGCGGAGCATTAATAACAATTCTTGTTATACTTGTTCTTGCAGTTGTATTAGTTCTTATTTATAAAAAGAATAAAGAAAAAATACAAAAGGTTACAAAGCCTGTTACAGATAAGATTAAAACTGTAACAAAACCCGTAACTGATAAGATTGCTAAGGTTTTAAAGCCTGTAACCGATAAGGTTAAGCCCGTAATTGAGAAGATTGCAGCAAAGATAAAGCCTGTTGCGGTTAAAGTTGCAGAGGCAGTTAAAAAGTTCGCAACAAAGGTGGCAACTGCTTTAAAGCCCGTTGCAAAGAAAGTTGCTGAATTTGCTAAAAAGGCTTGCCTTAAAATTGTAGAAGTTGCAAAATCACTTGCGTCAAAGCTTTCTGTAGCTTTGAAAAATGCAAAAGAAAAATCAAAGGCAAAAAAACAAGCAAAAGCAAAAGAAAAAACTACAGAAACTGTAGAAGTTACTGCAGGAGAGCCCATTGAGTTTACTGTAGTAGCAGAGAAGGAGGATGTTCAGAACAATGAAACTGAAAATTAAAGCAATTGCATTTTCATTACTTTGTTTGATGGCCATTCCCTTTATTACGGGCTGTAGCGGAGAAAAAACTCCTTATGAAACAAATAATGAAGATAATTACACCGTTAGCGTTA
Source organism: Candidatus Fimenecus sp. (assembly GCA_045594645.1). Classification (GTDB taxonomy): domain Bacteria; phylum Bacillota; class Clostridia; order Oscillospirales; family Acutalibacteraceae; genus Fimenecus. The sequence continues at coordinate 44,875 of JAZNYY010000058.1, read as the reverse complement.
AATTTGACGCTAACGGCGGTACCTTCACTACAAATACATCAGTTATTGTTGACTCATTCAATGTTTCTGATTTAAAAAAGAATAGTGACGGCAATGTGGAAATCGCATTGATTTCGCCCGATAACTCAAATCGCGGTAATGATGCCTTTCGAGCAGTAAAGAGTGGTTATTTTCTTGCAGGTTGGTATGAAAAACGCATAGAGAATAAAGATAATGAGGGTAATGCAACCTATACATATTCTGATAAATGGGATTTTGAGAAAGATTTACTCAAGGTTGACCCCGCAAAAGAATACACAGCAGAAGAACCTATTATGACTCTTTATGCTGCTTGGGTTCCGCTTTTTGAAATCGAATTTTATTCTCTTGATTCTGGCGAATATATGGACAGCTTAATTTTTGACCCTACAACAATCGGAGACATTTCTGTTCCTGCGTGGGACAAAGAAACGGGCGCAATTGAAATGTATGACTTCCCTGAAAGGTCAGGATATACTTTCAATAAAGCATATTTTGATGCAAAGGGTGAGCAACAGTTAAATACGCCAACAGTAAAGCATACCGGAATTATAAATTATGAAACTGGAACTGCTGAAAATTCTGTTATGAAGCTTTATGTGGATTGGACAGAAGGTGAGTGGTACCATATTTACAATGTTGAGCAGTTTATTGAAAATGCAAGTCTTAACGGTCATTACGAAATTCACGCTGACCTTGATTTTGCTGATGAAATTTGGCCAACAGCATTTATGTATGGTAACTTCAATGGCGAAATTAAAGGTAACGGTCATACAATTAAGAATGTTGAATTGACACAGACAAACAACTCAAAAGTAAATGCAGGTCTTTTCGGCAATTTAACAGATACTGCAAAAATCTCTGATTTAACATTAGAAAATATCAGCTTTACTATTAAGAAAGGTACTCGTGTTGTTGGTACAAACTATGGCCTTTTCGCAGGTACAATTTCAAACGAGGCTGAAATTAGCAATGTTAGTATTCTTAACAGTACATTAAAGGTTGATTCATCATGCTATTTTGGTGTTGATGACTATCGAGTAGGACTTGTATGCGGTATGGGCAATGCAGCAGTAGTAGATAAAGCAGAGATTGACTGTGTTGTCGTAGGCGATAATCCCGAAACCTTGGATGTTTCCGTAAACGGCAATACGGTTACAATAAATTTTGCAAATTAAAAGCAATAAAAATAAATAAGGAGCGAACAAAATGAAAAAGAAAATTATTTCTCTGTTCCTGTGTTTGATTCTCTGCATGGGAATACTCACCTCATTTACTTCCTGTTCAGGTAGTAATGCTGATGCTTTTGTTATTATGACAGAGCAGCTTGACGGATTATTCAATCCATTCTTCTACACATCAGCACCCGACGGAACAATCGTTTCAATGACACAGATTGGTATGCTTTCTTCAAAGTATGTTGATGGCAAGGTTGAGGTTGCATATGGTGAAGATGAGGCCGTAGTTGTTAAGGATTATGAAATCGTTGAAAACGATGACGATACAACTACATACAACTTTGTTATTAAGAACGGCATCAAGTTCTCAGACGGTCATCCCTTGACAATGGAAGATGTTCTTTTTAACTACTATGTATATCTTGACCCTGTTTACACAGGTTCATCAACTCTTTATTCAACTGACATTCTTGGCCTTTCAGAGTACAGAACTCAGACTGTAGGTTCTGCTTCTGACGACAGTGATAACCTTATCACTTCACAGGCTAATTCAAGAGCAAATGCAAGAATTAACGAGTTAATCAACCTTTTCAATTCAGAGGTTAAGGCTTCTGCAACAAAAGAAGTTGGTTATGAAGCAATGAAGGCTGCTATTAACAGCTATTCTGTAAGTAGCGGTTACCAGTCAGCTATTTCAAATAATCCCAACGAAGTTACAAGCAAAGATTTGCTTGCTGACTATGAATATGCATTAAAGCTTTTCAAAGAAGAGCTTGAAACAGACTATGTAAGTGCTCAGGAATCTTATATCGATGAGCCTTATAAGTCATATGAAGAATTCTTAGATGAAATCTTCTGTTTTATGTATACAGAAGGCTATGTTGAGGTTGAATATGCAGAGGGTGAAGACGGCAAAATTGACCGTACAAAGATTGAAAAAATGACTCCCGCATATCCTTCTTCAATCAAGTCAAAGGATGACGCAATCAACTATGTTTATAACGACAAGATTGCAAGAGAATTAAATATCATTCTTCAGTATTGGGCAACAGCTACAACTCTTACAACAGAGTTTACTGCAAAGGCAAAGGAAGTTATTCTTCATGAAAATGTTGCTGATGACGGTAGCTTAGCAGTTGAAAGCATTTCAGGTATCGTTTCTCTTGGCCATACAGATGCTGCAGGCACAACTATCAAGGTTAACGGTACAGATTATAAAATTGCATCGGCTCATAATGATGATGGTACAGTAAAGAACGAGGGCGAATACGATGTATTGTCAATCACAATTGACGGCATCGACCCCAAGGCTATCTGGAACTTCGCTATCACAATTGCTCCTCAGCACTATTATGGCGAGGGCAGTAAGGTTGGCGTTGATATTGCTAACAACAAATTCGGCGTTGAGTTTGCAAGCTTTGACTTTATGACAGATATCATTCAGTCAACAAGAAACATTAAAATCCCTATGGGTGCAGGTTCTTATAAGGCTACAAACACAAAGAATAGCGATACTCCTTCAGAGAGTGATTTCTATACAAACAATGTTGTATATTTCAAGGCTAACGAGAACTTTAACACTGTAGGCGAAGGCATTGAAAATGCAAAAATCGAAAAGATTCGTTATCAGGTAGTAAGCTCTGCAAACGCAATTGCTGCTTTGGAAGAAGGTAATGTTCACTACATTTCACCATCACTTACAACTGATAACTATGAAAAACTCGGCGAGCTTTCAAAGAAGGGTGTAGTAACACTCACAACTGACCAGCTCGGTTATGGTTATGTTGGTATTAATGCTGCTAAGGTTAACGATATTAACCTTCGTAAAGCAATTATGTGCGCAATGAACACATCTCTTGCTCTTGACTATTACCGTGCAGGTACTGCAGAGCAGATTTTCTGGCCTATGTCAAAGGTTAGCTGGGCATATCCTACAGGTGCTGACGCAGACGATAACGGCTTTGACTATCCTCCTCTCGGTGCTTGGAGCGAAGAAATCGCAATCAACAACATTGAAAAGTATATGCAGGAAGCAGGCGTTAGCGCAGGCGATTCAGAGCTTTCAGTTAAGTTCACAATTGCAGGCTCAAGCTTGCAGGACCACCCAACATACAAAGTGTTCAGAGATGCTGCAGCACTTCTTAACGATATGGGTTGGGATGTAGAAGTTGTTTGTGATACACAGGCTCTTACAAAGATTAATACAGGTTCACTTGAAGTTTGGGCAGCTGCTTGGTCATCTGCATTAGACCCCGATTTATATCAGGTTTACCATAAGGATTCAACAGCTACAAGTACACTTGCATGGGGTTATCCTTACCTTAAGACAAGCGGTACTGCTGAAGAAATGAACATTCTTGATGATTTGAGTGACCTTATCGACGAAGCTCGTGAAACAAACGACCAGGCTGAGCGTTCAGACCTTTATAAAGAAGCTATGGAGCAGATTCTTGACCTTGCAATCGAACTTCCCGTATATCAGAGAAGCGTGCTTTATGCATACAACTCAAAGGTTATTGATTCTGCAAGCCTTCCCGCAGAGTCAGAAATGAACCCCTATTCATCTCCTCTTGACAGAATTTGGGAAGTAGAATTTGCAAAGTAAGAATCGGTGTAGCTTATGGCAAGTTTAAAGTATATTTTAAAAAGATTAGTTGCATCCATATTTATTCTTTTGGGTGTATCTATGATTATCTATTTCCTCATCCGATTGATGCCCGTTGACTTTATTCAGGATAAAATCAACGCCATCAATCAGGGTGGCGCAACAGTAAGTGAAGAAACTGTTAACGCTATGTATGAGATGTACGGCTTAGGTGATAATAGCCTTTTGGGAATTCTCAAAGGCTATTTCAGCTGGCTCGGTGCATTGTTTACATTTGACCTCGGAACAAGCTTTGTTTATGGTATTCCCGTTGCTGACGTTATCTTTGAGCATATGGGCATATCATTCGCAATTTCTTTGATTGCTACTGTATTTGAGTTTATGATTGCAATTCCTTTGGGAATTACAGCTGCAACCCATCAGTACAGCCTTCGTGACTACATCGTAACAATTTTTGTTATGATTGGTATTTCACTTCCGTCATTCTTCTTCGGACAGTGGCTAAAAGATATATTTGCATTTAAATTGGGTTGGTTCCCCGCATCGGGTCTTGTAAATGCTACCGCATCATATACAGGTGCAGAGCTCTTGCTCGACTATGTGAGACATATGTTTATTCCCATTCTCACCATTGTTATTTTGAGTATTGGTGCAAGAATGAGAATGACAAGAACAAATATGCTCGAGGTTATGAACTCTGACTATATCAGAACAGCCCGTGCAAAAGGCTTGAAAGAAAGCGTAGTTATCAATAAGCACGCTTTTCGTAATACCTTGATTCCGTTGGTAACATCATTGGCAGGACTTTTACCGTCACTTTTCTCAGGTGCTATTATCACTGAGCAGGTTTTCGACCTTCCCGGTATCGGTAATATCGCTCTTGATGCTATGAACCGAGGCGACATTCCCTTCATTATGGGTTACAATATGTTCCTCGCTTTGTTGAGTGTTATCGGTGTGTTGCTTGCTGACCTTATGTATGGTCTTGTTGACCCACGAGTTAAGTTAGAGTAAGGAGGCGCGTTATGGAAGAAATTACAACTAAAGAGCAAACTCAAGAAGTAATTGATACAGAAGTGCCTCTTGATAAAAATGTCCGTCTAATGTCACCAACACGAATGGTAGTGCGTAGATTTTTCCGTTCAAAGCTCAGTATTATCGGACTTATTATGGTCATAAGTCTTTTCTTATTCAGCTTTTTAGGACCTCTCGTATATACCGAGTGGGGAGAGATTGAGCTTGACGAAAGCGGTAAAACCGAGTATTCAATCACAGAAACTACATATGTTGTTAATGGTGAAGAATACACAGTGCGTCAGACAACTGAAAAATATCTTAAGGATAATTTCCTTGCTCCGCCTTCATCAGAGCATATTTTAGGAACTGATAACGAGGGTTATGATATTTTCGTTCGTCTTATGTATGGTGGCAGAATTTCATTGATAGTAAGCTTCCTTGCAGTTTTCTTGATTACTATTCTCGGCGTTCTGCTTGGAGGTATTGCAGGCTTTTTCGGTGGCGTAATCGACAATATCATAATGCGTATCTGCGATGTTTTGATTTGCTTACCCGGTATTCCGATTTTGCTTATTATAAGTACCATTCTTGATGCATCTGAAATTGATGCAAAATATCGTATCTATCTTTTGATGATTTATCTCACATTTATTTCTTGGCCAGGAACTGCCCGTCTTGTGCGTGGTCAGATTCTCTCACTTCGTGAGCAGGAATATATGGTTGCTGCAGAGGCAATGGGATATTCAACAGGAAGAAAGATTTTCAAGCATCTTGTTCCCAATGTTATGCCACAGCTTATTGTTCAGATGAGCTTGAGCCTTGGTAGTATGATTCTTTATGAAGCAACGCTTTCATACTTGAATCTTGGTGTTAAAGCACCATATGCTGCTTGGGGTACAATGATAAATATTATTTCAACAAATCAGGACATTCTTCAAAATCACCTGAATGTTTGGGTGCCCGCCGGTATCTGCATTGTTATTGCTGTTTTGGGCTTTAACTTTGTTGGTGACGGATTGCGTGATGCCCTTGACCCGAAAGCGAGGAGATAAGTTATGAGTAAAAAGACTAATGGAAACTATCTTTCGGGTAAAGAAATCCGCGCAATCGCCAAAGAGAACAAAAAGATTATGAAACGCCTTGAGGCTGAAAAATATCGCAAGGCAGAAGAGTCAGAATATCTTTCAGAAATGAAAAATTCTGATAATATTCTCGAAATTGACGATTTGCACACCTATTTCTTCACAGAGCAGGGTGTAGTTAAGGCGGTAAATGGTGTATCGTTTGATATTCCTAAAAATGCAACAGTAGGTGTTGTTGGTGAATCAGGTTGCGGTAAATCAGTAACAAGTATGTCTGTTATGCGTCTTTTGCAGGGACCAACCGGTCAGATTTATTCAGGCTCAATCCGTTTCAACGCAAAAGAGGCATCGGGCGAAGAGAAAATCTATGATATCGCTAAAATGCCTATTCACGATATTCATAAAATCCGCGGAAGTCAGATTGCTATGATTTTCCAGGAGCCTATGACATCTCTTAACCCCGTTTTCACAATCGGTCAACAGCTTGATGAGGTTACTTTTATTCATAACCCCAAGGCTACTAAAGAGATGGCAAAGGATAAGTCAATTGAAATGCTTAACCTTGTTGGTATTGCAATGCCTGAACGCGTTTATGGCTCATTCCCTCACGAATTATCGGGCGGTATGCGTCAGCGTGTTATGATTGCAATGGCACTTGCAAGCGACCCTCGTCTTATTATTGCAGACGAGCCCACAACTGCTCTTGATGTTACAATTCAAGCGCAGATTCTCGATTTGCTTCGTGACCTTAAGACTAAAATTGACGGCTCAATTATGCTTATTACTCACGATTTGGGTATTATTGCCGAAATGGCAGATTATGTTGTAGTTATGTACGCGGGCAGAGTAATTGAAAAGGGTACGGTTGCAGAGATTTTCCATAATCCTATGCACCCCTATACAATCGGCTTGCAGAAATCAAAGCCAACTTTGGATTCCGACAGCGATACGCTCTTTAATATTCCCGGTAATGTGCCTAACCCAATCAATATGCCCAATTACTGTTATTTCAAGGAAAGATGTGCACAGTGCACAGGCAAATGCTCCGGCGATTATCCTGAAATGATTCAGGTAAGCCCAACTCATTTTGTTGCCTGCCACTTGTACGATGAGGACCAGAACAATGGCTGATGAAAAAAGAATAGAAACATTTGATTCGGAAGCCATTTTAGAGGTTCAAAACCTTCGTAAATGCTTTCCGATAAAGAAAACAATGACGGGTAAGGTTACCCAAGAGCTTATCGCGGTTGATAATGTTTCATTTTCTCTTAAAGCAGGTGAAACTCTCGGTATCGTTGGTGAGTCAGGTTGTGGTAAAACTACCTTGGGACGAGCAATTCTCAAACTTCATCAACCCACGAGCGGTAGAATTATCTTTGAGGGTAAGGACATCACAGATTATAAATCTGCGCAGATGCGTGAAATCCGCAAAAAAATGCAGATTATCTTTCAAGACCCTTATTCATCATTGCCACCTCGTAGTACAGTAGGCGGTATCCTTTCAGAGCCCGTTGAAGTACATCATATCGTACCAAAGAATGAAGTTAAAGACTATGTTCTTGACTTAATGGAAAAGTGTGGTCTTCGTGATTATTATTACGAGAGATATCCTCACGAATTTTCGGGTGGTCAGCGTCAGAGAATTTGTATTGCCCGTGCGCTTTCGGTTAATCCCAAACTTGTTGTATGTGATGAACCCGTTTCGGCACTTGATGTGTCAATTCAGGCACAGATTATCAACTTGCTTAAAAAGTTGCAGCAGGATATGAATTTGACATACTTGTTCATTTCTCACGATTTGTCAGTTGTTAAGTTTATTTCAGATAAAATCGGTGTTATGTATCTCGGTTCAATGGTTGAGTTCGGTACAAAAGAAGATATCTTCTCAAATCCCTTGCACCCATATACACAGGCATTGTTCTCTGCAATTCCTTATCCCGACCCCGATGTTAAGATGAACCGTATCATTCTTAAAGGTGACATTCCTTCTCCTGCAAACCCACCGAAGGGCTGTCGTTTCCATACTCGTTGCCCACACGCAAAGGATATCTGTAAAGAGGTTACACCTGAATATAAAGATTACGGTAACGGACATTGCGCAGCGTGTCATTTGTTAGATTAAATCAATAGAGGAGTCACTACTTATGGCTAAAAAGAAAAAAGAAAAAATTACATATGTAGATGACGGCAGAACTATCGCTGATATGTCCGGTCTTTCAAGTAATAGAAATAACTGGACAAAACGCGGCACAACCTCAAGTCCAAAAGAAATTTGGCGAACTTATTGGAGTGCTGTTAAAATGATGATAAAACCAATGCTTGTTACAATTGGTTTTATCTGTGCAGTATTTCTTATATTATCAATATTATTTTGGATTATGTAACATTTTAAAGGACGAAACTTGTTGGGTTTCGTCCTTTATTTATATTGTAATTTGTAAAAAACTATGATATACTAAAATCAATAATAAGCTTTTGCTGAAAAGAGTGATATTTGTGTTCAAAAGTGCGGGATATGTTCTCAAAGAGAATTTTCAAAATATCTTTAGAATTTATTCAATAGCTAAATATGAGCTTCTTGCCGATATGCGAAACAGTAAGCTTGGTTTATTCTGGAATTTTGCTAACCCTGTTATTCAGGTTTTAACATATTGGTTTGTTTTCGGTTATATTATGAACCGTAAAGATGTTGACGGTATTCCTTATATTCTTTGGATGCTCGGCGGTATTGTTATTTGGTTTTTCTTAAGCCCGTGTATTACAGATGGTTGTAATGCAATTTACAGAAAAACTGATGTAATTACGAAAATGAAATTTCCTGTGAGCATTTTGCCAATGACAGTAGTGCTTAATAAGCTTTTTGACCATTTCTGTATGATGGTTGTTCTTGTTGTTGTGTTTTTCTTGTTCGGTTATTTCCCGACTGTTCATTGGTTTGGGCTTATCTATTATCTGCTTTGTGCAATTATTTTTGCTACTGCACTTTCCTTGACAACATCAGTTCTCAATATGCTTGCGCGCGATACCCGTAAGCTCATTCTCGCTTGTATGAGACTTCTTTTGTATCTTTCACCAATTCTTTGGAGTATGGATTATATAAAGCACCCAATACTCAGCAAGATTATTGCTTGTAACCCCATTGCATACATTGTTGGTGGCTACAGAGATTGCTTCTTCTATCACGAAGGCTTATTCCATGAGCCGTGGTTAGATGTAGTGTTCTGGTGCATTACAATCGCACTCTTTATGTTTGGCAGTAAAATGATGTATAAATTCCGCACAAGATTTATTGATATGATTTAAGAGGCTGTTATGAGTAGAGAAGTAGTAATTGAATTTAAAAATGTATCAAAAATTTATAAATTAAAAAGAAAAGATAAACAGGTTGCAAAGGACCAAAAAAGCCAAGATTTCTATGCTTTAAAGGATATTTCTTTTCAAATTGAAAAAGGGCAGGTAGTGGGTATTCTCGGTACAAACGGCTCGGGTAAATCCACAATGTCATTGGTGCTTGCAGGTATAGCCGCACCCAATGAGGGCTCAATTGAGGTAAAAGGTGAGCAAGCGCTCATTGCTGTTCAGACAGGTCTTAATAATCAGCTTACAGGTCTTGAAAATATCAAGCTTAAAGGTGCGCTTCTTGGTCTTTCAAATAAGAGAATTCAAGAGATTATTGACGGTGTAATTGATTTTGCTGAAATCGGCGATTTCCTTTATCAGCCCGTTAAAAAATATTCAAGCGGTATGAAATCCCGCCTTGGCTTCTCAATAAACCTTTGCCTTGACCCCGATATTCTTATTGTTGACGAGGCTTTGTCAGTAGGTGATAAAGGCTTTGCAAATAAGTGTCTTAAAAAGATGAACGAGCTTAAAGCACAAGGCAAGACTATCATATTCATTTCACATTCATTGCCACAGGTTCGAGAATTCTGTGACTCTGCAATCTGGCTTGAGGGCGGTAAGCTCAAAGAATATGGTGATGTTAAAACAGTTTGCGACAATTATGCAGCTTATGTTGACCGCTATAATAAATTGAGTGACGCCGAAAAGAAAGCGGAACTTGACGCAAAATTCAAAGAGCGCATAATCAAAGGCGCAGAACCAAGCCCACTTCGTAAGCTTATACGCAAAATCCGTAAAAAACTTAAAAAGTAAAGATTTAGAGCTATCCAAAATGGATAGCTCATTTTTTATGTTTCCCTTATTAGAAAAGGGTAGAAGTCTTAAACTTCTACCCTTAATCTTTTGTAAATTTGCTTTAATTTTTTAAACTCTGCAAAGGTGCAGGGATTCTTCCGCCACGGTTAATGAATTTAGCGGGGGAGGCAGTATTCAATTTCATAACTGGACCATATCCCAAAAGTCCGCCGAAATTGAGGGTATCTCCGATATTTTTACCAATTGCGGGGATAAGACGAACCGCGGTAGTTTTTGAATTAACCATACCAATAGCCGCCTCGTCAGCGATAATACCCGAAAGAACTTCGGCAGTTGTGTCACCGGGCACGATAATCATATCAAGTCCAACAGAGCAAACACAAGTCATTGCTTCAAGCTTCTCGATGGTGAGTGCACCGCTTGTAGCCGCCGCAATCATACCTGCGTCCTCTGAAACGGGAATAAATGCACCTGAAAGTCCGCCAACATGTGAAGATGCCATTACGCCGCCCTTTTTAACTGCATCGTTGAGGAGTGCAAGGCAAGCAGTTGTGCCGTGTGCGCCGCACTGCTCAAGTCCCATTTCTTCAAGTATGTAAGCAACTGAATCGCCAACAGCGGGAGTGGGGGCTAGTGATAAGTCAACAATACCAAACGACACATCAAGTCTTTTTGAAGCCTCTTTAGCCACAAGCTGTCCCATTCTTGTAATCTTGAATGCGGTACGCTTAACCATATCCGCAACCTCGGTAATATCTGCATTTGGGATTTTAGAGATTGCTGAACGCACAACACCGGGGCCCGAAACTCCAACATTAATTACACAGTCAGGTTCGCCAACACCGTGAAATGCACCCGCCATAAACGGATTGTCTTCAGGTGCATTGCAGAATACAACCAGCTTTGCAGGACCAATACAACCTTTACTTGCAGTAATCTCTGCAGATTCCTTAATAATCTGTCCCATCATTTTAACAGCGTCCATATTAATGCCCGCTTTTGTTGAGCCAATATTTACGGATGAGCAAATGTGGTCCGTTACATCAAGAGCCTCGGGAATACTGCGGATAAGTGCCTCATCGCCCGCCGCAAAGCCTTTTTGCACAAGTGCTGAATAACCACCGATAAAGTTCACACCAACAGTCTGCGCAACTCTTTCAAGGGTTTTTGCGTACATTAAAGGGTCGCCCTTGCCCGATGCCAAAATCATTGAAATCGGCGTAACTGAAATTCTTTTATTGATAATCGGAATACCGTATTCCTTTTCAATATCTTCACCGGTTTTAACAAGGTTTTCTGCTTTTCTTGTCATTTTCTCATAGATTTTATCACAAGTAGATTGCGCGTCACCTGTGCAACAATCAAGCAGAGAAATACCCATTGTAATTGTTCTAATGTCAAGATTTTCGTCTTGAATCATATTAATTGTTTCAAGTATATCGTGAGTATTAATCATTGTAAATTCCTCAAATTCTGTGCATTGAATTGAAAATATCCTCGTGCATTACATGGATTGAAAGTGCCATTTCGTTGCCGATAGCAGTAACCTTATCTGAAAAATCGGTAAAAGGCACATTTGCTTTTTCTAAATCAACAAGCATAATCATACAGAACATATCCTGTAATATTGACTGCGAAACTTCAATAACATTTACACCGTTTTCTGCACAAACGGTAGAAACCTTTGCGAGAATACCGACCATATCTTTACCAACTACGGTAATAATACCTCTCATATTAAATTACCTCCAAAATAGATTGATATTATTTTATCATAAAAAAATATTAATGTGAATATCAATATTTTTCAAAATTTGTTGAAAAATATGTTAGATTTATAGTAAAATAGGCACATAAGGTTAGGTGACAACAAATATGTATAAAAATATTGTAGATTTGCATGTGCATACCGACAATTCATTTGACGGAAATCACTCGGCAACTTTCTTTTGTGAAAAGGCTGAATTTATGGATTTAAGAGCTGTTGCTTTTACCGACCATTGCGAGGTTGACCAGTTCCGCGGTGACGACAATTATGAAAAAAGAATATATCAGGCTTTTTTCGAGGTTGCAAAGGTTCGTTCAGCGTTTAGAGGAAAACTTATTGTACTCAATGGTATTGAATTAGGTCAGCCCACATACGATGTTGATTGTGCAGAGGATATAATTACAAGATACGATTACGACCAGATTTTAGGTTCTGTTCATAATCTTCGCGGTAAAGAAGATTTTTATTTTATGGAAAATCTTAAGCTTGAAGAGGCAGAAAAACTTCTTGGTGAATACTTTGATGAAATTCTTGAAATGCTTAAATGGGGTAATTTTGATGTGCTTGCACACCTTACTTACCCATTAAGATACTTTTATTCAAAATCTAATCTCACAATTGATTTGAATAAGTTTAAAAACCAGATTGACGAAATTCTCTTTATGACCGCAAAAACTGATAAAGCTCTTGAAATAAATACCGCGGCACTTCGCCAGCCACTTAATAAGCTTTCACCCGAGGTTGATATTTTAAAGAGATATAAAGAGCTTGGCGGTAAATTCGTGTCAGTTGGCTCAGATGCTCATTATGCCGAGCATTTGGCAGCTGATATCGACAAGGCGTATGATGCGGCACTCAAAGCAGGCTTTAACAATATTGCATTTTTCCAAAAGCGAACACCAATGTTATTAAAAATTGAAACAGAGGGGTAGATTTATGAAAGTAAAAGCAGCAGCTAAAATCAACTTAATGCTCGATATTCTCAAAAAACTCGATAATGGTTATCATAGCCTTTTTATGATTATGCAGTCCGTTGATTTGTATGATACCGTAACCGTTGAAAAAAATAGTATAAATGAAATAATAATCAAGTGCAATACAGAGGGCGTGCCTTGTAATGAAAAGAATATTGCTCATAAATGCGCAAAAGCATTTTTCGATTTTTGCAATATTGCTGATAGGGGAGTTACAATCGAAATCGAAAAGAATATACCTATGGCGGCAGGTGTTGCAGGCGGTAGTGCTGACGGTGCAGCTGTGCTTTATTGTCTGAATAAGATTTACGAAATAAATCTTAATGACAGAGAGCTTGCGAAAATTGGTAATAAAGTCGGCGCGGATATTCCGTTCAGTTTAACAGGCGGAACCGCAGTTACTCTTGGTACGGGTAATGTTATAGCCCCCGTCACCGATTTGCCCGAATGTTACATAGTTCTTGCAAAGCCCGAGCAGGATGTTTCAACTCCAAAGGCGTACGCAGAGTTTGACGCACTTACTCGCGTTCGTCACCTTGACAGAGTTTCGATGATTGATGCGGTTTCAAATGGTGATTATGAAAAAATCTGTTCACTTTGCGGTAATGTTTTTGAGCAAGCCGTTGAAGTGCCGAAAAGACCGCATATTAAAGGCGTTATGCGCAAATGCGGTGCAGATGCAGCTTGTATGAGCGGTAGCGGTCCAACTGTATTTAGTTTATTTAACGATAAAGATAAAGCAGAGCTTTGCTTTGAAAGACTTAACAAAAAATATAAAAATGTATATCTTTGTAAACCGGTTAATAAGGGTATAGTAGAAATATAAAAACAAGGCTCGGGATTACTCCTGAGCCTCACTTTTTATGTGTTCAAATAATCTTTGACAGCCAAGTGATACATCGTCATATGTAGTTTTAAAATCTCTTGTGTACCAAGGGTCTGCAACATCGCGGTCTATATGTGCAAAACTTAATAATTTATAAATTTTATTATCTTTATCATAGCCGATAATTCTGTTTATGTTTCGCATATTTGCACTGTCCATTCCGATTATGAAATCATATTTTTCATAGTCGGATTTTTTTAGCTGAATTGCTTGTCTTTTGGTATAGGAAATACCCATTTCGTCAAGAATTTTCTTTGTTCCCCAATGAGTATCATTGCCGATTTCTTCAGTACTTGTAGCACTTGAACAAATATAAAATTCATTTTTACAATTGTTCTTTCTTACAATATCTTTCATCACAAATTCCGCCATAGTAGAACGGCATATATTGCCGTGACAAACGAACATTATTTTAATCATATAATCACCATAATAAATATATCACAATTGTCGAATATTTCAACCCTTCAAATCATATTTATTTATGACCGATAAGGAGGGTTTTGCTTTGAAAGATTTAGTTGAGGAAAGAGCCGCAATGCTTGGGGAATATATAGTTGAGAATGAAGCTACAGTTCGTGCCGCCGCAAAGGTGTTTGGAATAAGCAAAAGTACAGTACATATGGATGTTGCTCAAAGGCTAAAAAAATTCGACCCTGCACTTTACGGTCAGGTGCGTAAAGTTCTTGAAGTTAACAAGGCTCAACGGCATATTCGCGGTGGTCTTGCAACAAAAGAAAAATATATGTCTAAAAAGTGATTTAAAGTGCATAATTTTCCTTTTAACACTTGAAATTTAACTATATTCGTGTATAATACTATGTGTAAAAATATGTACATATATCACTTGAAAGGTGGACAATATAGTGGCAGACGAGAAAAATCTCTTTGTTGACCTTGAGCATCAGGTTATGGAGCTCTGGGAACAAGAGAAATACTACGAAAAGCTTGTAGAAAAAAACAAGGGTAAGAAAATGTTCCGTTTCCTTGACGGACCTATTACTGCAAATAACCCTATGGGTATTCATCACGCTTGGGGTAGAAGCACAAAGGATATTTTCATCCGTTACAAGTCAATGAGAGGTTATGATTGCCGTCGTCAAAACGGTTTTGACTCTCAGGGTCTTTGGGTTGAGGTTGAAGTTGAAAAACAGCTTGGCTTTAAAACAAAGAAGGATATTGAAAATTACGGTATGGACAAGTTTACCCGTCAGTGTGTTGACCGCGTAAAGCACTATTCAGGTATTATTACCGAGCAGTCAAAGCGTCTTGGTCAGTGGATGGATTGGGAAAATTCTTACTATACAAATACAGACCTTAACATTCAGGGTATCTGGCACTTCTTAAAGGAATGCGATAATCACGGTTGGATTCAGCGTGAATATAAGCCTATGCCTTGGTGTCCTCGTTGCGGTACATCACTTTCAGAGCACGAAATGACAGGCTCTTATAAGATGATGACACATAATTCAGTTTTCTTTAAGCTCCCCATCGAAGAGCTTAATTCAAAAATTCTTGTTTGGACAACTACTCCTTGGACTCTTTCTTCAAATGTGGCATTGGCAGTAAATCCTGACATTGATTATGTTGAAGTTAAGATTGCAAGTGATGAGCAGACATTAATTCTTGCTAAAAATGCAATTAAATACCTTGGTGACGATAAGCTTGAGGTTATTCGCGCACTCAAGGGTGAAGAGCTTGTAGGACTTCATTATGAAACTTGCTTTGCTGATATTGAGGCTCAGCAGGGCTTTGAGCACAAAATCGTTGCTTGGGAAGATGTTGCGGCTGACGAAGGTACAGGCGTTGTTCACATTGCTCCCGGTTGCGGTATTGAGGACTTTGAACTTGGCGAAAGACTCGGTCTTCCAAAGGTTATGCCTATTGACGATATGGGTATTTATCTTGAAGGCTTTGGCTTTATGACAGGTAAAGACAGCCACACAATTGCTGACGAAGTATTCGCAAAGCTCGATGAACAGAATAAACTTTATAAAGTTGAACCCCACGAGCACAGCTATCCTGTATGCTGGAGATGTAAGAGTGAGGTTGTATTCCGTCTTGTTCCTGCTTGGTATATCAGAACAAGCGAAATTAAGCCCAAGCTTATTGAATGTGCAAATTCTGTTAAATGGGAGCCTGCTTCAAACGGCAAGCGTATGAATGACTGGCTCAACAATATGGGCGATTGGAATATTTCTCGTAAGCGTTATTACGGTATGCCTCTTCCGTTCTATCCCTGCGATTGCGGTCATGTAACAGTTATCGGTTCAAAGGCTGAACTTCGTGAAAAGGCAGTTGACCCCGCACAAGTTGATGCACTTCCCGAACTTCACAGACCTTGGGTTGATGAAGTTAAGATTAAGTGTGAGCATTGCGGTAAAGAGGTTTCTCGTGTTCCCGAAATCGGTGATGTTTGGCTTGATGCCGGTATCGTTCCGTTCTCAACACTTGGTTATTTCACAGACCGCGAGGCTTGGGAAAAGAACTTCCCTGCAGAGTGGGTTACTGAAATGCACGAGCAGGTTAGACTTTGGTTCTATTCAATGCTCTTTATGAGTACAGTTCTTGTAGGTAAAGCACCTTATGAAAGAGTTGTTACCAACGGTATGGTTGTTTCAGAGGATGGCTCTAAATTCTCAAAAACAGGCTTTATGATTAAGTTTGACGAGGCTGCAGAGAAAATCGGTGCAGATACAGTTCGTTATCTCTATGCAAGTGCACCAAATACAAACGATGTTCGTTTCGGTTATAATCTTGGTGACGAAGCAAGAAGAAAGATGCTTGGTTTCTGGAATATTTACACATTCTTTGATACCTATGCGCAGCTTGATAAACCTGATTTCACAAACTATAAACCCGATTTCTCACTTATGACACCAACTGATAAGTGGCTTCTTGTGAGAACAAACGAGTTTATTGAGAAAGCAACTGCTAATATGGATGATTATAAGTCATTCGCACTTGTTAAAGATTTTGAAGCATTTGTTGACGATATTTCAAACTGGTATATCAGAACTAACCGTCGTCGTTTTTGGAAAACAGAAGATGAGCAGGATAAGATGATTGCTTATTGGACACTCTTTAACGCGCTTAAGGCTTGCACACAGGTTATGGCACCGATTATGCCATTTATGACAGAGTATATCTGGCAGAAGCTTATTAAGGTTTGTGACCCCACAGTTGCAGAGTCAGTTCATTTGAGCGATTGGCCCACAGCACTTGAAAGTGTTGAAGATAATGGCGTTATTGAACAGACAAAGCTTGTTCGTGAAGTAATTGCGGTTGCAATGAGACTTCGTAATGAACAGCAGATTAAAGTTCGTCAACCTCTCGCAAAGCTTTTTGTATGCTGTGATGCAGACAAGGCGGATAAAATCAAGACTTTTGAGAAAAATATTCTTGACGAACTCAATATTAAGTCAATTGAATATATCGACGATGTAAATGTTCTTGAAGATAAATTCTTAACAGTAAACTTCAAGGTTGCAGGTGCAGTTCTCAAGCAGAATGTCAACAAGATGAAGCAGACTCTCGAAGCACTTTCAGAGGATGAAATGTCAACACTTACAGCATCTGTTCTTGTAGGTGGTGAAGTTGCAGTTCCCGGTTGGGATGAAAAGTTTGACGCTTCAATTTTCAATGTTCAGTCAAAGACAAAGAAGGGTATTGTTTCTGCTGAGTTCGATGCAGAATGTGTTGTTGCTCTTGATGTAGTACTCACTGACGAGCTTCTTAAAGAAGGCGTTGTTCGTGATATTATCCGTCAGTGCCAGGTTGCTCGTAAAGATGCAGGCTATCAGGTTGAACAGAGAATTATCGCTTCAATCACAGTTGATGATGAGTTTATCATTAATGCACTTACTGAAAAACTCAGTTATGTAGCAAGCGAGCTTCTTGCAGACAACCTTGTTATTAATGCTGAAATTAAAGCAGATTATTCAAATGAGTTCACAGTAAATGATAAAAAAGTTACTGTATCAGTTGCTAAAGGAGAATAAAAATGTTTCAGGTTACTAAAGATATGAATATCGGCGAAATCCTTGATAATGCAAGAGAAACTGTACCGTTTTTCTTGAATCTTGGTATGCACTGCCTCGGTTGTCCCTCAGCAAGAGGCGAAACTGTTGAGCAGGCTTGTATGGTTCACGGTGTTGACCCCGACGAATTCGTTGAAGGAATTAATGCATTTCTTAAAGAAAATGCAAGCAAATAATTAAAACAGCTCCCCCTATACGCTTATAGGGGGATTTTGTTAAAGAAGGTGATTATATGCAATTAGACAGCAGACTTTCTGCAGTGGCAAGCTTGGTAAGAAATAACACAAAATTTGCCGATATTGGCACGGACCACGCTTATTTACCTGTATTTTTGATTCAAAACGGGATAATTAAAAAAGCCATCGCCGCAGATTTGCGTAAAGGCCCTCTTGAAAATGCAAGAGAAACAGCAGAGGCATATAATCTTACCAATAGAATTGAGCTTAGGTTATCAGATGGACTTGATAATTTCGTAAATGGCGAAGTAAATGAAATCGCTGTTGCGGGTATGGGCGGTCTTTTAATTGCTCAATTTGTTGAGCGTACAGGGTGGTTAAAAAATAAAGATATCCATTTAATTCTTCAACCAATGACTCACGCTGAAGAATTACGCAAAACTCTTTATGATAATGGTTTTATCATTAATAAAGAAATTGCCACAACTGACAAAGATAAGCTATACATAGTTATCAGTGCATATTATTGCGGAGAAAAGCTTAATTATAATAACTTTGATTTAATTGTAGGAAAACTGCCGTTAAATAATGATGAAGCTTCAAAAATTTATCTTAATCATATTTTTGAAAAATATAATAAAAAGCTTGTGGCTTTACAAAGAGCCGGAAAAGATTGTAATGAGCTTGAAAAAACAGTAGGGGAGTTGAAAAAATGGCAACTGTAAGAGAAATCTATGATTTTATTGACTCAATAGCACCTTTCAATACTGCAGAAGAATGGGATAATTCGGGTTTGTTGGTTGGCGACGAAAATAAAACTGTAAACAAAATTGTGTTTGCTCTCGATTGCACAAACGATGTTATTGAGCAAGCAATCTCTTGTGGTGCTGATTTGATTGTTACTCATCACCCTGTAATTTTTAAGCCTCTTTCAGAGGTTAGTGCTGACAGTTTAGTTTATAAGCTTATTAAAAATGATTTAAGTATTATTTGTGCTCATACAAACTATGACAAGGCCATCGAAGGTGTTAACGATATTCTTTGTTATTCAGTTGAACTTGAAAAATTTGTTCACATTGATGGCACATGTCTTAATGTTGGAGAACTCTCAACCGAAATGAATTCAGATGAATTCGCACAGTTTGTTAAATCAAAACTCAATGGGATTGTCAGATATAATTCGATTGAAAAGACTGTAAAAAAAGTCGCAGTTTGCAGTGGCTCAGGTAGTGATTATCTTGCACTTGCAAAAGAATTGAATTGTGATGCACTTTTAACAGGTGACGGCTCACACCACAGCTTTCTTGATGCTGACGAAATAGGTATTTTACTTGTTTGCGCAGGACATTTTGAAACAGAAAATATTGCAATTAAGCCACTTGCAGACCAAATAAGAAATAATTATGATATTGAGTGTGTAGTTGCGGTTCAAAAATCCCCGATAAACACTATTTAAGAGGTTTTATGGCACTTGACGGAATTACCTTAGGTTTAATTAAAAATGAGCTGAAAGGCTATATAATCGGCGCAAAGGTCGAAAAAATACACCAGCCCTCAAAAAATGAGTTGGTGTTTATTTTGCGTACCCGAAATGGAGCATATAGATTGTATGCTTCTTGTGATGGCCAAAGCCCGCGAGTGCATTTGACAAGATATTCCCTTGAAAATCCTAAAACGCCACCAATGCTTTGTATGCTTTTTAGAAAAAGACTTGTCGGCGCAAATCTTATTGACATAAGACAAATTAAGAATGACCGAATTTTAATCTTTGATTTTGACGGTATAACTGAAATCGGTGATAAAACACAGTATCATCTTGTATGCGAAATTATGGGGCAGAGAAGTAATATTATTCTTTGTGACCGTGATTATAAAATCCTTGATGCTGTTAAAAGAATAGATGAGAGTAAATCTCAAGTCCGTGAAATTCTTCCCGGACTTAGATATGAATTTCCTCCTATGCAAGAAAAGTGTGATATTATTAATGACGATACAGCTTTAATTGTAGATAGCATTTTAAATAAAGGTGAAAAAATTCTTTCAAAGGGAATTCTTGATGTTGTTGAAGGATTTTCTCCAATCGTTTGTCGTGAAATTGCTTACAGAACTGTATTTGGCGATAAGCAAATCGGATTATTAAGTGAAATTGAAATAGAAAGACTTGCGAGTGAGATTGAAGTAATCAAAGCTGAGATAACTGAAAAATCTACCCCGCAAATTCTATTCAATAGTGAAAACACTCCTTTTGATTTTTCATTTACCAATATTCGTCAATATGGTAAAACTCTTGTGAAAAAAGAATATGAAACATATTCTGAACTGCTTGATGATTTTTATTTCGAGCGTGATAAAGTAAACAGAATTAAACGCCGTGCAGCAGATTTATTTAAGCTTCTTAATAGTGCAGTTGAAAGAACTGCTCGCAAAATTAATAATAGAAAAGCAGAACTTGAAAAAAGTGAAAATCGTGAGCAACTGCGTATTTTTGCCGAACTCATAACTGCAAATCAATATAGATTAACTGAAAAATCATCGGTTTACAGTGTTGAGAATTATTATGATGATAACAAGTTAATTGATATTCCCGCAAACCCCGCACTTACTGCTCAACAGAATGCACAACGCTATTTCAAAGAATATAAAAAAGCAGCAAATGCTGAAAAACTTCTTCATTCTCTTATTGAAGAGGGTGAGCAGGAGCTAATTTATCTTGATACTGTTATTGATAATCTTTCAAGAGCAGATACTGACCGCGAAATATCTGAAATTCGTGAAGAACTCGAAAACGGTGGATATGTAAAATCTAAAAAAGGCGGTAAACAAAAAAAAGAAAAGCCTTTGCCACCATTAGAGTTTACTTCAAGCGACGGATTTAAAATTTTTGTTGGCAGAAATAATGTTCAAAATGACACGCTTACACTAAAAACTGCTAAAAACTATGATATGTGGCTTCATGTTCAAAAACAAGCAGGCTCACATACTATTATTGTTGCAGATAATAAAAAAATTACAGAAACTGCAATTTATGAGGCGGCATGTATTGCAGCATATCACAGTAAATCAAAAGATTCATCGTCTGTTGCGGTTGATTACACAATAATAAAGAATATAAAGAAACCTGTCGGTGCAAAACCGGGTAAGGTGATTTATAATACTTATAATACTGTTTATGTAACACCACAAAAAGAATTAATTGAAAAACTATTTGTAAAATAAAATGAACCGGGAAGCGACTCACTTCCCGGTTTATTCTATACTTCATCAGAAACGAGAATTTCGTTATGACGGAATAAAAGTGACAAGCACCAAATTCCTGCGAGAGCTACAAGGGTATAAACAATTCTGCTGATAATTGCTCCCTGACCGCCGAAGAGCCATGCAACAAGGTCAAATTGGAACAAGCCGATGGCACCCCAGTTAATAGCACCGATAATAACGAGAATTAAAGAAATTCTGTCAAGCATTATTTTCACTCCTTAAAATCATTGTAGACTGCCTGCACGATTATTATGGTTAAAAATAATGCTTTTATTCTGTAATTTTTTTAATTTAATTTTGCTTTTTCTTTCAAAATTTCAACCTTATCAGTAACTTCCCACATTACATCACAATCTGTTCTGCCAACATGACCGTAAGCTGCAAGCTGTTTGTAAATTGGATTACGAAGCTTAAGGTTATCAATAATTGCAGCGGGACGAAGGTCAAATACTTCGTTGATGATATCGCCAAGCTCTGAATCTTTGAGTACACCTGTACCGAATGTATCAACCATTACTGAAACGGGCTTTGCAACGCCGATAGCATATGCTAACTGAATTTCGCATTTCTTTGCAAGACCTGCAGCAACAACATTTTTAGCAACATATCTTGCGGCATAAGCTGCTGAACGGTCAACTTTTGTCGGGTCTTTACCTGAGAAAGCACCGCCGCCGTGACGAGAATATCCGCCATATGTATCAACAATAATCTTACGACCTGTAAGACCTGAGTCACCCATAGGACCACCAATTACGAAACGACCAGTGGGGTTAACAAAAATCTTTGTGTCATCATCCATAAGCTCTGCGGGAACAATCGGTGCGATAACATATTTCTTAATATCTTCGCGAATTTGACTGAGCTCAACATCTGCACTGTGCTGTGAAGAAACAACGATTGCGTCAATTCTAACGGGATTTCCATTTTCATCATACTCAACAGTTACCTGAGTTTTACCGTCAGCACGAAGATAGGGGAGAGTGCCGTCTTTTCTTACCTTTGTGAGCTGAACTGAAAGCTTATTGGCCATAGAGATTGGCATTGGCATAAGCTCCGGTGTTTCGTCACATGCAAAGCCGAACATCATACCTTGGTCGCCCGCACCATTAAGGTTATAAAAATCATCGTTACCTTCTTTAATTTCCATTGAGTTGTCAACACCCAATGCGATGTCGGTAGACTGCTTGTCCAATGCAACAAGAACAGCACATGTATTACCGTCAAAGCCCTTTGCACTGTCGTCATAACCGATTTCAATTACAGTGTTACGAACGATTTCGGAAATATTTACCTGTGCCTTTGAAGTAATTTCACCCATAACAAGCACTTGACCTGTTGTACAGCAGGTTTCACAAGCTACTCGTGACATAGGGTCCTGTTCCAGCATTGCGTCAAGAACCGCGTCAGAAATCTTATCACAGATTTTATCAGGATGACCCTCTGTTACAGATTCTGATGTAAATAAAAATTTTGCCATATTTTTCGCCTCCAAAAAATCAGGCACCCATAAGGGTGCCGTTAAAAACAACCTTATATCTCGGAAAATCCGCAGGAATTAGCACCACGCATATAGCAGGTTGCCGGGTTTCACAGGGCCAGACCCTCCACCACTCTGCATAAGGGATATATTTAGTTTACTTATATAGTATATCAATGTTGTCGTTTTATGTCAATAGTAAAATAAGTTTAATTTATTTAATATATTTTTTTAATCTGTCAATTATAATTTTTATTATCGGGAAACTTAAAACAGATAGCATTACACCCTTAATGGCGTTAATTGCAGTTGCTCCCCAAACAGCAGCCCAAAGCCCTGCTGAATCCAATTCAACTCCCAAGAAATATTTAAAAAATAAAGGTGCAACAAAATAATTTGAAAGGAACCCAAATACTAAAATTGATATAATTCCAATTATCGACCCAATTAGTATACCCTTGATTTTTGTATTGTTTTTGCTTATTTTTCTGTAACAGATTACAAATGGTACAACATAGGCGCAACCAACAATAAAATTCATAAGATTTCCAAATCCCATTTGTGTACCTACGCCTTTAACGAGAAGTTCAATTAAGTTTTTTATAAACTCTACTACGATTGCTGAAAAAGGCCCATAGATAACTCCTGCGATGAGGGCTGGAACATCGCTGAAATCGAGTTTTAAGTGCCCTAATGAGGGAATAACAGGAAACTCAAGTAAAAAAAGAACAAAGCTTACTGCTGAAAGCATTGCGATAACGCTGATTTTTGTTATTGAATTCTTCTTTTGTGTGTTTGACATTATAATCTTCCTTCCATATTGATTAGTTGCCAAAAAGGAAATGCCCTACTATAAAATAGCAGGGCAAATGTAACTTAAATTCAAGTTGCATCTTCTTTCATCCGGACTATACCGTCGGTATGGGAATTTCACCCATTCAGCAAATGCTCGTGGACTTTACCACCGGTGGAGAATCTCACTCCGCCCTGAAGACAACTAATATATTCTATGATTTAATTATATCATTGTTACTTTGTTTGTCAATACTCATTTTCTTTAGGCTTAAGAGAGCGACAGCCAATATCATCAAAACAGGAAATATTGCACCAAAGCCTAATCCTGTTTTAAGAGCTTCACCGGTCTCAGCTCCTTGAGAAATTTTAAGTGACATATAGCTTATAAACCAAGGTCCAAGTGTGCAACCCGTATCACCCGAAAGGGCAAGAACACTATACATTGCCCCGCCACCCTTCGGGAATAATCTTGCCGCAAGGCTTAAGGTTGCGGGCCACATTACGCTAACACTGATTCCGGTTAATGCACACATTAGAAGCGAAATAACTGAGTTGTCAATGAAGCAAGCTCCTAAATAGCAAACTGCACACAAAGTTGCTGAACTGCACAAGGCGGTTTTTAAGTTGATTTTTTCACCGACAAACCCAAATATCATTCTCCCTGTTCCCATAAGAACAGCGAAAAGGCAAGGGCCTAACAAATCACCGGTCATTTTTGATACCTTAAGTCCTGCTTCTGCAAAATATGATGACCATTGTGACATACCGATTTCAGAAGCACCCGAGCAAATCATTATCACAATACATAAAATGAACTGCTTTGAAAATAACATCTTGAAAAATGGAGTTTTTTCTTCCTTTGTAAGATTTGGCTTAATGGGCACGAATAAAAAGTTTATTGTGTTTATTAAGGGAATAATTGACCAAAATACAGATGCAATATACCACAAATCGTTACCGAAAAATTTAATCATAATTGTTGTAATCAACACTACAACAACCTGTCCCCAACAGTAAAACGAATGAAGAAGGCTCATTTCGGCGGTTTTCTTTTCGCCGGGAATTGACTCAACAATTGGGCTAATTATAACTTCAGTTATACCACTGCCTATTGCAGAAAGCATAATTGAAATAACGATTCCAATATAAGAGTTTGTCAAAATGTTTGGAAGAATTCCAAGACAAGCGAGCCCAATAAACGCAATACCTTGTGAAGCGACTGCAAGTTTTTTGTAACCTATAATGTCAGCAAATTTTATTGAAAGTGTATCAACAACTAATTGTGTTGCAAAATTAATTGTAATAAGTAGTGAAAGTTTACCGAGTGTGATGTTAAATTTTTCGCTGAATATTACAAAAAGCAAGGGAGCTATATTGTTGATTATTCCTTGCACTATATAGCCTGTATAACAGGCGATTTTTGTTCCTGTGAAAGTTCTGTTTTTCATTTAAACGCGTGTGATAATTATCTCAATATTTCCTTTTACAGTGAACTCACCATAATTAGCGGGAATAAAAAGACTGTCTCCTTTTTTGATTTCGATGTTATCAACTGTGCCATAGCCATCGGTTACAAGAATTGAGACAAATGATTTTTCATCTGCTTTGTCTGAATATTCTTCCTTTATAGATGCTTTTTGAACATTAAATAAATCGCATTTTGTAAGCAACTGTGTTGAGTAACCGTCGTTAACTATTAATTCTCCTTCGGGATTTGTATCTCTTGTTGGTGGGGTACAGCTTGTAACATCAATTGCTTTATCAATATGTAATGCTCTTGGCTTGCCGTCTGCACCAAGTCTGCCATAATCATAAACGCGATATGTTGTATTTGAATTCTGCTGAATTTCTGCAAGCAAAATACCCTTTCCGATTGCGTGCAGAGTTCCCGCCTCAATGAAGAATAAATCGCCTTTTTTTACTTTTACCTTGTTTACTGTATCAAGAAAAGTGTTGTTCTCAATACCGTTTCTAAATTCATCACTTGAAATGTTACGGTTAAAGCCGTATATGAGTTCAGCACCTTCGTCGCAATCAAGAATATACCAACATTCCGTTTTACCATATTCTCCTTCAACTTTCATTGCGTATTCATTATCAGGGTGTACTTGAACTGACAAATCATTTTTTGCGTCAATAAGCTTAATAAGGATGGGGAAATACTTAAAATTTTTACCGTTTTCGCCTAAATAATTAGAGTTTGAATTCAAAACTTCGGTTAATGTTTTACCCGCGAATTCGCCGTTTTCTATTGTGTTTTCGCCGTCCTTATGACAAGAGAGCATCCAACCCTCTGCAAGCTTGTCAAGGTTTGACTCAAAGCCGTATTCATCACGAAGCTTTGTGCCACCCCAAAGATAATCTTTAAAAACAGGATTTAATTTTAAAATATACATATTAAAACTCCTTATTTCAATTTCAAGTAATTTTAGCATAATATAGTAATATTTTCAATAATGTCGTTGTTAATTTTATTGTAATGTGTTATAATTAATAAAAGAATTTTTATGAGGATTTCAAAATGAGAGATAACATCATTTTTTATTTTTCCGACCAACAGAGATATGATACAGCAAATGCAGAAATAATGCCTAATCTGATGAAACTTGCAGAAGAGGGGACATTTTTTGAGAATTGTTATACTTGCCAGCCCGTTTGCGGGCCTGCGAGAGCGTGTCTTCAAACGGGTGTGTACCCAACTGAATGTGGTTGTCATATAAACGGAATTCCGCTTCGTGATGACGCAAAATCATTGGCAGATTATTTTAATAAAAATGATTATGATACTGCATATATAGGCAAACTTCATTTAGCATCGGGTAAAAATGGCGGAGAAAGAATTAACTGTGAAAAAACTGCAATCCCTGAAAGTCGTTTATGGGGATACAAATATTTCCGTGGTGCCGATGTGCTTGAGTTCACTTCACACGGATATGATGGATATGTGTTTGATGAAAAAGGCAATAGATTAGATTTTGAAGGCTATCGTGCTGACAGAATTAATGATTTTGCAATAGAATATATTGAAAATCACAATGGCGAAAAACCGTTTTTTATGTTTATCTCTCAGCTGGAGCCTCACCATCAAAATGACCGCAACAGATTTGAAGGACCAAAGGAAAAAGCAGATAAATATAAAGATTATCAAATTCCAGAAGATTTGTCTTTTTTAAAGGGCAATTACAAAGAGCAATATCCCGATTATCTTGCCGCAATTGAGAGTATTGATGATAACCTCGGCAGACTTATTGATGTATTGAAAGCAAAAGGAATATATGAGAATACAACTATAATTTATACATCAGACCACGGTTGCCATTTTAAAACAAGAAATGCAGAGTATAAGCGAAGCTGTCATGATGCGTCAATTCATATTCCTCTTGTAATTAAAGGCAAAGGATTTGAAAAAGGTATTAGAGACAACCGTATGTTAAGTCTTGTTGATTTACCACCTACGATTTTATATTCAGGAATGATTCCTTTGCCTGAGTATTATCAAGGCGAGGCAATTCAAGAAAAAGGTGATTACGGTTTCGTTTTTATTCAAATCAGCGAAAGTCAGTGTGGCAGAGCAATCAGAACAAAGGACTATACATATTCTGTATCATCGGCAAAATTTTTATCATCACATTCAAATGTATATTTTGAAGATTATTTGTATGATAACACCAAAGATAAATCACAAAAGAATAATTTGATTAAATCAAAGGAATATGCACAAATAAAAAGTGGACTTAAAACACTTTTACTAAATCAAATTGAAAAAATTGAAGGCAAACGACCTTTGGTTTTACCGACTTTATTTGTAAAACGGAAATAATGCACGATTTATTGTCAAATTATTCAAATATCGCCGTTTTTGTCGCTTATATTTGAATAAAATGCAGTTTTTCAAATAACCACTTGCAAAATCAAACTTAATACTATATAATAAACCGAAATAAATTTTGGAGGATATTCTATGCTTTATAATCAGATGAGTAGAGAAGAACTCGTAACTCTCAAAAATGAACTTGATAAAAAATATGAAGAAGTAAAATCATTAGGTTTATCTCTTGATATGTCCCGCGGTAAGCCGGGCTCTGACCAGTTAGATTTAACTGTTGATATGCTCAATGTTATGGTTGATGCCAATGACTGTAGGGCTGAAAACGGATTTGATTGCAGAAACTATGGTGTTCTTGACGGTATTCCTGAATGCAAAAAGCTTTTCGCAGAGCTTTTGGATGTTGAGCCCAAGAATATTATTGTTGGTGGTTCTTCAAGCCTTAATCTTATGTATGATTATCTTAATCAGTGTATGTATCAGGGTGTTTCAGGCTGTGAGCCTTGGAACAAGCAGGGTAAAGTAAAGTTTATTTGTAATGTGCCCGGTTATGACAGACATTTTGCAATTACTGAATTCTTTGGTATTGAAATGATTTCAGTTGAAATGGATGAATTTGGGCCCAATGTAGAAAAAATTGCAGAGCTTGTTAAAGACCCGATGGTTAAGGGTATGTTCTGCGTACCTAAATATTCAAATCCTAACGGTGTTACATACAGCGATGAGAGAGTGAAAGCACTTGCCGCACTTGAGCCCGCCGCAAAGGATTTTAGAGTTATTTGGGATAATGCATACATTATTCACGAATTAACAGATACCCCCGATGTTCTTATGAATATTTTTGATGCTTGTAAAGAATATGGCACAGAGGATTACTTTGTGGAATTCACATCAACATCAAAAATTTCATTCCCTGGTGCAGGTGTTTCTGCCATAGCGGCTTCGGATAATAATATTGCAGAAATCAAAAAGCGTCTTAACTTCCAGACAATCAGTTATGATAAGCTTAATCAACTTCGTCATGTGAAATATTTCAAAAATGTTGACGGAATTCGTAAGCATATGGAAAAGCACGCTAAAATAATTGCACCTAAATTTGAAATGGTACTCAAAATGCTTGAAGCTGAAATCAAGCCTTGCGGAATTGGTGAATGGGTTAAGGCAAGGGGTGGATATTTCATAAGCTATAATACAATTGGTTGCAGTGCAAAGCGAATTGGTGAGCTTTGCAAAGAGGCCGGTCTTATCCTCACAACTGTAGGTGCTACTTATCCTTATGGTGTTGACCCCGAAGATAAAAATATCAGAATTGCACCAACATTTCCATCAGTTGAAAATCTTGAAAAGGCTATGGAGGTTTTCTGCCTTTGTGCAAAATTAGCGGCAGTTGAAGCATTAATATAAGAGGTGGTTTTATGCTGAAAATTACGGAAAAAGATAATATGGTTGTTTCTGCCGTAATTGTTTCGGCAGGGAATTCAACCAGAATGGGTGGAGTTAATAAGCAGTTCCTTGAATTAGACGGTGCGCCTGTAATTGTAAATACAATTACTGCGTTTCAAAAGTCGAAAATAATTGATGAAATTGTTATCGTTACCAGAGAGTCAGATATTGATGATATGATAAAACTTATTGAAAAATATGAGTTTTATAAAATCTCAAATGTGGTTGCAGGTGGTGAGACAAGACAGTTAAGTGTTTATAAAGGTGTTACAAGTACATCAAATGAGGCAGATTTAGTTGCAGTTCACGACGGTGCAAGACCGCTTGTAACTGTTGATTTGATTGATAAAACAATTAAAGCTGCTGCGGAATATGGTGCAGCCGCAACAGGCGTTAAAGTAAAGGATACAGTAAAAACTGTTGATGAAAATGACAATATTATTGACACACCTGACAGGGCATATATGAGATTTATTCACACTCCTCAGGTGTTCAATAAAAAATTATACCTTGATGCCGTAAATACAGTTGAAAACAGCAAAGATTTTACTGATGACTGTATGCTTATTGAGGCTTACGGTAAAACTGTTAAATTTGTTGACGGCGATTATGAAAATATTAAAATTACAACGCCTGAAGATGTTGCTTTAGCAGAGTCCTATCTTGCACGAAGGGGGAAATAATTATGTTGAGAATTGGTCACGGATATGATGTTCATCGTCTTGTTGAAGGCAGAAAACTTATTCTTGGCGGAGTTGAAATCGAAAACAACGGTGTTGGTCTTTTAGGCCATTCTGATGCCGATGTGCTTCTTCACGCAATTTCAGACTCGCTTCTTGGTGCTTGTGCATTAGGTGATATCGGCAAGCATTTCCCCGATACTGACGATAGCTTTAAAAATGCTGATAGTCTTGTTCTTCTCAAAAGAGTAGTTGAACTTGTGGAATTAAAGGGATACTCAATTAACAATGTTGATGCAACTGTGCTTGCTCAAGCACCAAAGCTTGCGCCATATATCGATTCGATGCGTGAAAATATTGCTCTTGCACTTGAAATCCCTGTTGATTATGTAAGTGTTAAGGCGACAACAGAAGAAAAACTCGGTTTTACAGGTGCAAAAGAGGGTATAGCAGCTCATTGCGTTTGCCTTGTAGAAGAGAAGAAAAAAATTAAATTTATCTAATCTCAACCCGTCATTGACGGGTTTTCTTTTATCAAAAAATGTAGTACCGCCATAAAATAGAACAGGTGGTGTTTACAATGAAAAAAGCTGTAATAAGGTTTTCCTCCGTGACATACGCCTTAAAAGCAAAGGAAATAGCTGAAAAAAACGGAGGCAGGGCAACTTTAAGAAAAAACCCCAATCCTAAGAAAAACGAGGGTTGTGGTTATAGTCTTATAGTTGTCGGTAATGCAGAAAAAATCATTAATATGTTAAATCTCAACAGAGTGAAATATCTTGGATATGAGATGATTTAATTGGTTTATCTTGATAATAGTGCCACCTCATATCCAAAGCCAAAAATTGTTATTCAGTCTGTTTTTGAAGCCTATAACAAATATGGTGGAAATTCTGGTCGCGGTGCATATAATATGGCACTTGAAACAACAGAACAGATATATCTTTGTCGCAAAAAGCTTGCTGAGATGTTTGGCGTGACATCAGTAGAAAATGTGATTATCACATATAATTGTACAATGGCATTAAATATGGCTATTAAAGGGTTGGCAAAGGCGGACACACATTTTATTATTTCTGATTTGGAGCATAATGCGGTGTTAAGACCATTGGAAAAACTAAAAAAACAAGGAATAGCAGAGTTTAGCATTGCCTGTGTTGAAAATGATGCATATAAAACTGTACAGAATTTTAAAAATTGCATTAGAAAAAATACTGTAGCAATTGTTTGTACGGGGGCTTCAAATGTTTTTGGAATAATTCCTCCGTACAGAATGCTTGCAAGATTAGCACATCGAAATAATCTTCTGTTTATAATGGACTGTGCACAGGTTGCAGGCTCTTTGCCCATCAACATGATGCGTGATGAAATTGATATTCTTTGTTGCGCAGGTCACAAGGGCCTTATGGGACCTACGGGTACCGGTATGATGATGTTAAGAGATGGATTAGAACTTGATACAATAATTGAGGGTGGAACCGGAAGTAATTCTGCCGATAAAAATCAACCTGAGAATTTGCCGGACAGATTTGAAAGCGGAACACCAAATGTGCAAGGGATAATAGGTTTGTCAAAGGCTCTTGATTATATTAAAAGCGTTGGAATAGAAAACATCCATTATCACGAAATATCGCTAATGAGATATTTGCAAAAAAGACTGATACAAAACAGAAATATAATTCTTTATACTGACTTTTTCGATAAAAGACAAAGCTTAATGCCAATCATATCTTTTAATGTTAAGAACAAACACAGTGAAGAAGTTGCGGAGTTTCTTTCTTCAGAGGGAATTGCAGTTCGTGCAGGGCTACACTGTGCACCTTTAGCACACAGAAAATTCAAAACAGATGGTAGCGGTACGGTGAGAATTTCGCCTTCAATTTTCACGAAAAAAAGTGATATAGATTTTTTAATAAATTCTGTCAGAAAAATTGCAAAATAGAATAAGTTGTGATACAATATATTGTGAATATGTATATCTGTAGGTGATTAACACTTTATTTACGGATTTTTTACAATATATTGTATTTTTATTTAGAAATGAGTGAGAGAATTATTATGGCAGATTTTTTTGCAGATTTATTTGAACAGGTAAAGCGTGCCTTACTTTCATTTAACGGCATCAGCGATTTACTTGATGTTATTCTGGTTGCCTTTGTTATCTACAGTGGCATCAAGCTTATTCGTGAAACCCGAGCTTTTCAGCTTGCAAAGGGCGTGCTTTTGCTTGCGGGAATTTATCTTGTAGTAACGCTTTTTGAAATGCAGGCAAGTGAATTTATATTAAGCTTTATTTTTGGTAATTTGCTGATGATTCTCGTAGTTATTTTTGCTCCCGAGATTCGTCACGCACTTGAGAGTATGGGCAGAAGCTCAGTGTCAATTTTCAACATCTTTAATTTGAAAAATAAAGATGAAACAGAACTTCAAGAAAACATAAAAAGCTCAATAAACAGTGTTTGCAGAGCTTGTACCGATATGAGCGATAAGCAAATCGGCGCACTTATTGTTTTTGAAAAAGAAACTCTGCTTGGTGAAATTTCAAAAACTGGTACTCAGCTTGATGCTATGGTAACCACGGAGCTTATCGGGAACATTTTCTTCCCCAAAGCACCTATGCACGATGGTGCTGTTATTATTAAGGATGGAAGAGTAATTTCGGCAGGTTGCATTTTACCTTTGACAAGTAATACACAGTTAAGCAGTGAATTGGGCACAAGACACCGTGCTGCAATAGGTATGAGCGAAACAAGTGACGCTATTGTTGTGGTAGTTTCAGAAGAGACAGGTGCAATTTCTGTTGCTGAAAAAGGACACCTTAAGAGAAATATTTCTGTTGGTGACCTTCGTGAAATTCTTTCAAAGAATTTTACAAATGATAACAACGGCGATAAGAGTAGAATTAAGAAGATTTTAAGGGGTGGAAAAAATGGAAAATAAAAAGACCAATGCAAAAAAAACAGGCTTTTCCTTTTCTGCCTTAATAAGAAATAACCGATTTTTAATGATTGCTTCTGTGATAATTGCTTTTGCATTATGGATGTGGGTAGCAATTGAAAAAAGTCCCGAGGTTACTAATGTTATAACAGGAATACCGGTTCAGATTAATCTTGAAAACAGTATTCCCGAACAGTTGGGATTGCAAATTTTCGGTGAATCAGAATTTACCGTTGATGTTACTGTTAAAGGAAAGAAATATATTCTTTCGTCACTTGACGCGAATGATATTGATGTTGTTGCAAATACAAATTATGTTGACAGTTCAGGTACAAAGACTCTTCAATTAAAGATAACACCAAAGGATAGTTCTGACGATTTTACAATCGCTTCTTCATCTTCAACCTATATCGAAGTGTATTTTGATACATACAAAGAGGTTGAAATGGCACTCACAGGTAATATTGATTCTTCACTTGAGTCAATTGTTCCCGAAGATTGCTTACTCGGTGACATTGTATTTTCAAAAAATACAGTTCTCATAAGCGGTCCGGCAACCGAAATTAACCGAATAACAAGCGTTTCTGCCGATGTGAAAGTTAATAATGTTCTTGAAAAAACTACAACATTTGACCCAGAAATCAAAATAATCACAAATGATGGTTCAAAACTCGAGTATTCAAAGATTAACACAGTTGATGATATCACAATGACAGTTCCGGTGCTTAAGGTTGTTACATTACCAACCGCAGTTGAGTTTAAAAATGCGCCTTCAGGATTTATCAGCAACCCGATAAAATATTCAGTGAGTCCGTCAAGTGTTAAGGTGGCTATACCTGTTGATGCGGTTGAAACAACAAAGTTGTTTGTTGTTGACACCATTGATTTTGCTGATATTGGCGACAGCTATAATACTTTTACAGTTGATGCTGATTCAATTAACACATATAAGATTATGGACTCTAATGTTAAGCGCTTTAAAGTTACAATAAATGCATCTGATATGAGTTCGAAAACACTTACGGTTCCGGTATCAAATGTCACTATTAAAAACACGCGTGACGATTACAAGGTAACATTAAATGCTACAAAAGACATAACAGTTACTATTGTAGGTCCTAAAGAAGATATCGATGCAGTAACATCAGATGATTTGGCTATTGAAATTGATACCGCAGACAAAACAATAACCGACGATACCAAAGTATTACAAGGTAATGTAATTGTAACCAGTGAATATGATTGCTGGGCATTCGGTAAATATGATATTAAAGTAACTGTAGAAGCAACAGAATAAATTTAAAGAGGTGACAGACAATGAAAAAATTAATAGCGGTTATACTTGTGGCGATTGTCTGTCTTACTATGTCGGGATGTGATTTCAACTTCGCTTCTGTTGACAGCCTTATGCGTCCCCCGAAGCTTAGTGGTGATAGCAGTCTTTTACAAGAAGCTTTTGAAAATTCATCAAGTTTCAGTGAAAGTGTAATTATGAAAACCCCAATGAGTGGCGATAACCGTTCTTCGTATCTTTTCTATGACCTTGATAATGACCAGATACAAGAAGCATTTGTATTTTATTCTGACCCTGCGGTTGAAGATATTGCATATGTTTCTGCTTTTAAAAAGATAGATGGTAATTGGTCTGTTGTTTCAAATATCAAGGGCAGGGGTGACGATATATATGAAGTCAACTTTGCTGATATTAACGGTGATGGAATTAAAGAAATAGTAATCAGCTGGAATTCCACATCACAAGTCGAACTTGCAAATATGTCTGATTTCGGCTCTTCACGCAACCGTACAATGACGATTTACAGTTATAACGGAAGTTCTTTTACTCTTATTAAAACTGAGGTTTTCACAAAAGCATTTGTTGATGATTTAAATGGTGATAACGCTGATGAATTATTCGTTCTGAACATTGACCTTTCAAATCAGACAAAAAATACTGTGGGCAGAATAATCAGCTTTAATTCGTCATATGAAGTTGTGAATGAGGAAGAATTTACAATTACGGGTATGCTTGAAATTTTAAACATTGCAACCGATAATTATATTTTCGATGATGAAGTTCACACAAGACTTTATATTGATGGATTGATAAGTGAAACAGGCGTACTCACTGAGGTAATTGATATTTCTCACAATAATTTTGATGTTGTTTTGCCGTTGTATTCAAGCAATATTTCGGAGTCGCCTTTAACTCTTCGTGATGTGAGAACAACTTCAAAAGATATTGATAATGACGGTATTGTTGAAATACCAACACTTGAAACTCTTATTTCTGGCACAAGCATTTCAAGTAGTTCTGTTGATTCAATGCCTTTGAATCTTACGGTTTGGTCAGAACTTCAAAATACAGAAGTTATTGCGGATTTTAAATGTCTGCTTAACTCAACCTATGGTTATATGTTTATTTTCCCTGAAGATACAATTGGAAAATTAACTGTTGTTTATAATACAGATACAACGACACTCACTTTCTATTCTGTCGATGAAAATTCCACATTAAATAGTGAATTGTTTTCTGTCAGAGCTTTCTCAAAGCTTAATTGGGAAGAAAATGATTTTGGTTATACCAAGCTTGATGAAAAAGATGCTTATGTTTACGGTTATTTATTGCATAGCAATGAGAATTCAGAAAATATTGTAGATTTTATAACCAAAAATTTTGTTATTACAGGGCAGGTGTAATTATGAAATGTGTTTTAATTGCTGAAGATGAAGCTTCTATCCGCGATTTTGTTGTAATCAATTTAAAAAGAAGTGGTTATGAGGTTTTTGAGGCTTCAAACGGTGAAGAGGCAATAAAACTCTTTGATGAGCATTACAATGAGATTGACATTGCAATTCTCGACATTATGATGCCAGTCATTGACGGTCTTGAGGTGTGTAAATTTCTTCGTAACAAGAGTAAGCGTCTGGGTATAATTATGCTTACTGCAAGAACGCAAGAAATGGATAAGGTAACAGGACTTATGGTTGGTGCTGATGACTATGTTACAAAACCTTTTTCACCGTCAGAGCTTATGGCAAGAATTGATGCGGTTTACAGAAGAGTTTCTCTTACAGCTGAAAATCCCTCAGAAAAACCTATTGATAACTCAATTTCGCTTAATGAATTTGTTCTTGACTTGAGAAGCCACACTTTGACAAAAAACGGTGTTCCAATTGATTTGACTCAAGTAGAATTTCAAATTATGGAATATTTTTTCTCTAATCCAAATGTAGCGCTTGACAGAAATGAAATACTTAAGTTTGTTTGGGGCGAGTCTTACTATGGTGACGAAAAGGTAGTAGATGTTAATATTCACAGACTCCGAAACAAAATTGAAGATGAACCTTCTCAGCCAAAGCACCTGACAACAATTTGGGGAATGGGCTATAAGTGGATGGTGTGAAAGCTTAAAATATATTGAAAGGTGGTGCCGATATGATAAAAAACAGTATTGTTAAACGATGGTCATTAACTGTGCTTACAGGGATTATTGTATTGATTATTATTATCGGCATTGTAATTGGATATATTTTCAAATCACAATATTACAACTCTGTAAGAATGACCTTGAACTCCCGTGCAACTGCAATGGTTTTGTCTAATTTTAATTCCTCAACAGCAGTAAGTGATGAAAACTTTATCAAGATGAGTAAAAATTTCGTTGATAATTTTTCTGATAAGAATATTATGGAGGTTTGGGTTATTGACAAAAACGGCAAAGTCGTTGTTTCGTCAACAGGCTTCTCTGTTAAAGGAGAGAGCTATCCGGATTATAATTATGCCAAAGATGATGAAACCGGCAAGGCTGAATGGATTGGAAAAATGCAAAATGGCGAAAAGGTTATGGCGATGACCTATATTTTGCCCGAAAATGAAAACGGTGTAAGTGGAGCAGTTCGATATATTATTTCTCTTGAAGATATTGATGCGCAGTTGTGGCGGATTTGGGCACTAATATTTCTGTTGATTCTTATTTTTGCTGGTTTTGTTGTTTTATCCGGTGCGTTCTTTATCAATTCAATTATAAGACCTGTCAGAAAGATTAATGAAACCGCATCGAAAATTGCAAAAGGTGATTTTAAGGCTTCAATTGAAAAACATAAATATGACGATGAAATTGGTCAGCTTTGCGATACAATCAATAATATGGCGCGTGAAATCGGTGAAACCGAAAGAATGAAAAATGAATTTATTTCAACAGTTTCACACGAATTACGCACGCCTTTGACCGCAATAAAAGGTTGGGGCGAAACAATTCGTTCTGCCAAAGAAAATGAAGAAATCGTTGATAAGGGTATAAATGTTATTGTGAATGAGTCTGAACGATTAACTGATTTAGTTGAAGAGCTTCTTGATTTCTCGCGTATGGAAAGCGGTAAAATGACTCTTAAAGCTTCTCGTATGGATATTGTAAAAGAGTTGTCCGAGGTTCTTGAAGTGTTCCGTGAGCGTTCAGAGCGTGAGGGAATAGAGCTGATTATTGATATTCCGCAAAACGCAATCAATATAAATGGCGACAAAAACAGACTTAAACAAGCTTTTGTAAATATCATTGACAACAGCTTTAAATACAATAAAAAAGGCGGATTTGTAAAAGTAGTTTTTGAATGTACAAATAAAACGGTAAAAATCAGTATTTCTGATAATGGTTGCGGTATTTCAAAAAACGATTTGCCACGAATTCGTGAAAAGTTTTATAAAGCAAATAACAGTGCCCGCGGTAGCGGTATCGGGCTTGCGGTTACTGATGAAATAATTAAGCTTCACGGCGGTGAAATGCTTATAGAAAGTAAAATTGGTACAGGAACAAAAACTGAACTTATTTTACCGCGTAACACTAAATAAGGAGTAATAACTTTGAGTAATAATGTTAAACATAAGACTTCAATTGGCGGACAAGCACTTATTGAAGGAATAATGATGAGAGGACCTAAGGGCAATGCAATGTCAGTTCGTATGCCTGACGGCACAATTGAAACAGAAGTTGACCAATATGTACCTCTCAAAAACAAATGCAGAATATTAGGTTGGCCTATTATCAGAGGTGTTGTAGGCTTTGCAGAGTCAATGATTACGGGCTACAAATATATGATGAAATCTGCTGATAAGGCTTTGACCGAGGAAGAAAAAGAAGAGGATATGTCAAAGCTTGATAAATGGATTTCAGAGCACTTCGGTGAAAAAATGATGACCGTTGTTGGCGTAATCTCAATGGTTTTAGGCGTTGCTCTCGCATTTTTAATATTTATGTATCTGCCGACTCTTACGGTTGATTTATTTGATAATCACTTACTTAAAAATGCTGATATCAGCAAATTTCACCCATTGATTGAGGGCGTAATGCGAATTATCATTTTTATTCTTTATATGTATCTTGTTTCAAAAATGGATATGATTAAGAGAACATTTATGTATCATGGCGCAGAGCATAAAACTATTTTCTGCTATGAAAACGGACTTGAGCTGACAGTTGAAAATGTGCGCAAAATGTCACGCTTTCATCCAAGATGCGGTACTGCGTTTATGTTTGTGATGATTATTATAAGCGTTCTTGTTTCATCTGCATTAGTGCTTATTTTCCCAACATTAGCTGAGGTTAACCGAGTACTTTGGATTGCGATTAAAATCGCAGTTCTTCCGCTTGTTATGGGACTTGGATATGAATTCATTAAATTCGCCGGCAAGCACGATAATGGCATAGTTAAATTTCTTTCATATCCCGGTTTGCTTATGCAGAGAATTACCACCGTTGAGCCAACAGACGATATTATTGAGGTTGCCATTGAATCAATTAAGGCAGTTATCACCGATAACCCCGAGGACGATAAAATCTGATGACGCTTAAAGAGTTATATAAATATTGTTCGGATAAGCTTTCTTTTGGTGAATGCGGTGATTTTGAAGCACTTTGTATATTTGATGATTTACTCGGGCTTACAAAGGGAAAGATATTACTGTCAGAGATACAGGCAACAGAAGAACAAATAAAGCTTGTCAATGATGTAATATGCAGAAGACTTAACGGTGAGCCGTTGCAGTATATTCTCGGCAAATGGGATTTTTATGACCTTACATTTGAAGTTGGCGAAGGAGTTTTAATTCCTCGACCTGAGACTGAAATGCTTGTTGATTTTGCTCTTGAAAAGCTTAATAATATCGAAAAACCCGTTGTTTATGACCTTTGTGCAGGAACTGGATGTATAGGTTTAACAATAGCCAGCCACCGTAAAGATGCAATAGTTTATCTGCTTGAAAAAGAAGATAAAGCATTTGAATACCTCAAGAAAAACAAAGAATTATTAAAGCTTGATAATGCGGTTATTATTCATGGAGATTTATTTAATTTTGACTTTTCTTCTCTTCCAAACTGTGATATTTTAATTTCAAATCCGCCATACATAAATTCAAGTGAAATACAGACTCTTCAAAAAGAAGTGCTGAAAGAACCTGTTACAGCACTTGACGGCGGTATAGACGGTCTAGATTTTTATCGTTGTATTGCGAAGCGTTGCATTTGTAAAATCAATAAAAACGGTTTTTGTGCATTTGAATGCGGTGAACAACAAAGTGCAGACATAGTTGAGATTCTTCAAGGAAAATTCTCGGAAAAAGAAGTGCTTTTTGATTTTAATAATATTGACAGAATTGTCACATTTAGAATATAATATTTATTTAGATAAAAAAGAAAGGGGAGCCCTATGCTTTTTGATATTTTTAGTGGTGACGCTGATTTTTTCGCATTGATGATAAAACTGTTTTCAAGATTGTTTGTTATTTTTTGTACAATGCCCATACACGAGTATGCTCACGCATTGATAGCAACTAAACTCGGCGACCAAACACCTCGTCTTTCAGGCAGGCTTACTCTTAATCCAATGGCTCATATTTCGCCACTTGGTGCACTTATGATAATTCTTTGCGGATTCGGCTATGCAAAGCCGGTAAGCGTAAATCCCCGCAATTTTAAAGACAGCAAAAAGGGAATGGCGTTGACAGCAATTGCAGGCCCTATTTCAAATCTCATTATGGGATTCATTTTTACATTTGTTACTGTTATTTTTGCTAGTTTAGAATATACAACAATAAATGATGCGTTTTACACATTCTTTTTATTTGCGGCAACTATTAATATAAATCTTGCGGTATTTAACTTATTACCAATTCCTCCTCTTGATGGTTCACGCATTCTTCAATTACTTATTCCGGCAAAATATTATTATAAATTTTTGGAATATGAAAGATATATTGTAATTGTTGTTTTCATTCTTATTCTTACAGGTGTGCTTTCAACACCGTTGTCTTTAATTTCTACGGGAATCTTAAAACTGTTTTTCAATATTGCAAGTTTACCTTTTAAGTTAATAGGTTGATTATATGGATAAAATTTCTTACAAATTAGATGTTTTTGAAGGTCCAATGGATTTGCTTTTGCATCTGATTTCAAAGCACAAACTGAATATATACGATATTCCTATAGTTACTCTTGTAGAGCAGTATGTTGAGTATGTTCGTCTTATGCAGGAAGAGGATATGTATGTTGCGGCTGAATTTCTTGAAATGGCGGCTCGTTTAGTATATCTTAAATCAGTTTCGTTGTTGCCCGTATATACTGAGGCGGAAGAGCTTAAAAAAGAACTACAAGGCGAGCTTATTGAGTATCGCGATATGAAAATGATGGCTGAAAAACTTTCTGAAAATACTGAGGGATTTTCAACATTTATCAGAAAAGCAGAAAAAATTGACCCTGACCAGACATATAAACGACTTCACGACCCGTCTGAGCTTTTCAACGCCTATGTTGCGGCGGCAGGGAAAAAACTAAAAGCATTACCCCCACCAATTGAGGCATTCAAAGAAATTGTAGTTAAAAAAGTCGTATCCGTTGGCTCAAAAATTACAAAAATCTTTAAAAAGCTTACAAAAAAAGGTCAAAAAGCAAAGTGGAACACACTTTTTGATGATGCCGAATCCCGTTCTGATATTGTTGCAACATTTTTAGCACTTCTTGAGCTTACAAAATCAAAGAAAGTTAAGGTTGTGGGCGATGGCGAAGAAACTCAGGTTGAACTTCTGGATTCGGATTTTACAGATATAAGTGAGGAATGGAATTAATGAAAGCAAGTAAATTACAGGCTGCAATTGAAGCAATACTTTTTGCATCAGGTGAGCCGGTTGAGCTTGAAAGAATAGCAGAGGCTTTAGAAATTGAGCCCGAGGTTTGCGAACAAATAATACTTAATTTGTCAGCAAAGCTTGATGAACAAAATAGCGG
The DNA here is from genome assembly GCA_045594645.1 of Candidatus Fimenecus sp. Classification (GTDB taxonomy): domain Bacteria; phylum Bacillota; class Clostridia; order Oscillospirales; family Acutalibacteraceae; genus Fimenecus. Next base: position 4,284 of record JAZNYY010000058.1, on the reverse strand, counting down.
AATTTGTGTTCTCAAGCTTGATAATATGTATCAGCTTTCTTCAAGAACTGAATACGCAGAGGTTATTCGTGATGTACTTGAGCTTCGCAAAAATACACCCTTGTCACAAGCCGCTTTTGAGGTTTTGGCAGTTGTAGCATACAATCAACCCGTTACAAAATCTTTTATTGAGCAAGTCCGTGGTGTTGACTGTAGCGGTGTAATTTCAACACTTTGTCAAAAGAAGCTTATTGAAGAAAAGGGAAGACTCGATTTGCCGGGCAGACCCTTGGTTTATGGTACAACTCCCGATTTCTTAAGATGCTTCTCAATTTCTTCACTTGACGAGTTGCCGGCGATTCCCGAAAAGCCTGAAGAAACTACTGAAACAGAAGAAAAAACAGAAGATACTGTTGAATAAATAATACATATAACATTTAAAGGAGGTGTTCTTTTGACTGCCTTATATATAATTCTTGGTATAATTGCTTTTTTTGTGTTAATATTGAGCATTCGCATAACAATAAACGGCGAGTTCTTTGATGAATTTAAGCTTGATATTAAATGGTTGTTTCTGAAAATTCAGATTTTACCTGGAAAGAAAAAGGAGAAGCCAAAAAAAGAGAAGAAGCCAAAGCCTGAAAAAGAAAAAAATGAAGAGCCTGCAGTAACAGAAGAATCACCTGCCGAAAAGAAAGAGAATATATTTGTTAAGTTTTATAATAATCAAGGCTTTGATGGCGTAATACAGTTAATTAACAATACCGCGTTGTCAATTGGTAAAATGTTATCCTCATTCAAAAAGCACATAATAATTCGTGAGCTTTATTTATGGATGACGGTGACCGGTGGCTGTGATGCGTCAGAAACGGCTCTCGAATATGGCAGAACATGTCAGAAAGTTTTTCCCGCATTATCTTTTATTTGCTCAAACATGAAGGTTAAAAAGTATGATGTTCAGGTAGAACCCGACTTTTTAGGGCTTAAGAACTCTGCACAGTTTGCGTTCAGCATTTCTTTGCGCCCCATATTCTTTACGAATGCATTGATTGTTCTTGTGTTCAGACTTTTAGTTAAAGTAGTTCTTAAATTCCTTATTGGAATTAAAAATAAATCAAAAAATAATGAAAATATAAATGAAGGTGGTGCTTTATGATGAAAGAAAAATCATCAGCAGCAGGAATTCTCGAAACTACAATTGAAAAGGTTAAGGACCTTGTAAATGTCAGCACAATCATTGGCGAGCCAATGAAGGTTGAGGGCGGAGTTACAATTATTCCTGTTTCAAAGGTTACTTATGGCTTTGCATCAGGCGGTTCAGATTTTCCTTCAAAGTCAAACCAGGATATTTTCGGCGGTGGCGGTGGAGCAGGCGTTACAATTCTTCCCGTTGCATTCCTTGTAATTGATGCTTACGGCAATGTTGATATCAAGCATATTACAGCATTTGACAATGCCGCAGAACGCATTGTTGGTCTTGTACCCGAAATGTTTGATAAGGTTTCCAACGCAGTTAATAAGGCAAAAATGGATAAAGCATTTGCTACAACGGTTGAGAGTGTGGCAACTGAAGAAGTAACAGAAGCATAAAAATAATTCTTATCAATTACCGAAGTGCATATTATATTTTGGTGATTGTTCTTGAAAAAAATATTTTCTGTTTTTTCTATTATCATATTCTTGTTTAATATTTGTAATTTACAGTCCTTTGCGGAATGTCAGTTTGACATTTCCGCAAGGTCTGCTGTTGTAATATGTGCAGAAACAGGGGAAGTTGTATATTCAAAGAATATGTATGAGTGTCTTTCAATGGCAAGTACAACTAAAATTATGACAGCAATTTTGGCGCTTGAATATGGCGCTGATGACAAATATATAACTGTAACTGAAGATATGATTGCTGTTGAAGGTACATCAATGGGACTTCAAGATGGCGACAGCGTGTCATTAAAAAGCCTTGTTAAAGGTATGCTTCTTAAGTCTGGCAACGATGCTGCCAATGCAGTTGCGAATATTGTTGGTGGCAACATACCATCATTTGTTCAAATGATGAACGCAAAGGCAAAAGAAATTGGTATGTATTCCACATCTTTTGATACACCTTCAGGGCTTGATGGAGATAATCATTATTCAACTGCTTATGATATGGCACTTTTGGGTGCTTACGCAATAAAAAATCCCGAATTCCGCAGTATTTGCTCTGCTGAAAGTATGATTGTTTATTATGGTGCGCCACCTTATAGGCGTGTTTTAACTAATCACAACAAATTACTTTCAATGTATGACGGAGTTTTTGGAGTTAAAACAGGATTCACGAAAAATAGTGGCAGATGTTTAGTTTCTGCGGTTGAAAAAGATGGTAAAACCCTTGTAGCAGTTACTCTAAATGCACCCGATGATTGGAACGACCATATCAAAATGTATGATTATGCCTTAAATATGGTGAGTTCAATAAGCATAGAAACCGAAACAGAGAATATTAAACTTAATATTGTTGGTGGTACAAAGAGTGAAATATCTATAAAAGCAGATGAGAGTCCCACAATTACCACAATAAATAAGAATTTAAAATATTCGTCTAAAATATTTATTAAACAATTTGAATATGCACCCGTTGAAAAGGGCGAAATAGTTGGCAAAATTGTTTATTATTCAAATAATGTAAAGCTTGCAGAAACAAATTTGGTGGCAACTGAAACAGTTTCTTGCATTAAAAATTAAAGATATTAATTATAGGTGAAATTATGGCAGATAACCGAATCAGACTTCAAAAATATCTTTCTGAATGTGGTGTAGCATCAAGAAGAAAAGCTGAAGACTTGATTTCTGCGGGTAAAGTAAAAGTTAACGGAAAACCCGCAATGATTGGTGACAAAATCGACCCGAAACGCGACACAATTGTAGTTGCGGGTAAAAAAGTTAAAAGAAGCAAGAATAACACATATATAATGCTTCATAAGCCCCGTGGTTTTATTACCACACTTAATGATGAAATGGGCAGAAAATGTGTTGCACAGCTTGTAGAGGATGTTGGAACAAGAGTTTACCCTGTCGGCAGACTTGACCGCGATTCAGAAGGATTATTGTTATTAACTGATGATGGTGAATTCGCAAACGCACTGACTCATCCTGCACATCATGTTCCAAAAACTTATAGGGTAACAGTTCGTCCTTCAATTAATGACGAGCAGATTACTGCACTTACAACCGGTGTTGAAATTGATGGCAGAATGACCTTGCCGTCAGAGGTGCGTGTAATTGAGAAAAAAGAGGGCAGAGTTGTTCTTGAAATAATAATTTATGAAGGTCGCAACCGTCAAATCCGAAAAATGTGTGAAGCATTAGGGCTTGAGGTAGCAAGACTTAAAAGAACTCAAATCGGCTCTGTAAAAATGGGTATGCTCAAGCAAGGCGATTGGCGCAAGCTTACCGATGAAGAAGTGCATAAGCTTATGGTTGCCGCATCAATAGACAGAAAGAGCGCGAAATAATGATTTTTTATAAACCTGAAACTGAAATTGAGAATATAGCAAAATTATTTAATAATATTGCTTATGATGATAATTCGTCTTATGGCGCTTATGTTGGAATTGACGAAGACGGAAATGCTGTTGGAAAATGCCTAATGAAAATCAATGGTTATAACTGTGAGGTTGTTTCAATTGATTGTGATTATTCGGACAAGCTTTTAGTTGAAGGATTTTTAAGAGCAGCATTGAATTTTTGTGCGAACAGAAGTGCATATATGGCGTATTGCAGTATTAAAGAGATTAAAGATATTTTGCAATATTTAGGATTTGAAAATGAAAACGGTGTTTATAGCGGTGATATTCCCACACTTTTAAAGGGTAGCTGTTGTAAATGAGTCTGGAGTGATATAAATGATTAGAAGTATGACCGGTTACGGCAGAGCACAGGCTACTGTCGGTACTATAAATGTTACGGTTGAGCTTAAAAGCGTAAATCACAGGTACTTTGAATTTAACTCACGAGTCCCTCGTAATTACGGATTTCTTGAAGAAAAGCTTAAGAGCTTTGTTGGCTCGTTGGTTGCTCGTGGTAAGGTTGAGTGCTATGTTTCTGTTGAAAACCTTGAAGATAGTGAAGTTGAAATCCTTGTAAATCACGGGTTGGCATCATCTTATCTTAAAGCATATCGTGAGCTTGCTGATAGAAATGAGCTTGACATTCGTGATGATTTAGCAATATCTTCGCTTGTTCGTAACAGCGACATTTTCACAGTTCACAAGCAAGAAGCAGATGAAGAAAAAATCTGGGATGCTGTAAAATCCGTCGCAGCAGAGG
>JAZNYY010000057.1:0-2305 GCA_045594645.1 Candidatus Fimenecus sp. | reverse complement strand
GGACAAAAAACAATGTCATTGTTCAAAAAATTATTCGGTGATTACTCCTCACGTGAGGTTAAAAGAATAATCCCGATTCAAAAAAAGGTTTTAGCTCTTGAAGAAGAATATAAGGCATTAACCGATGCCGAGCTTCAGGCGAAAACTCCCGAATTCAAAGAAAGACTTAAAAATGGCGAAACTCTTGACGATATTTTGCCCGAGGCATTTGCCGCTTGCCGTGAGGCTTCGGCACGTGTGCTCAATATGCGTCATTTCCCCGTGCAGATTATCGGCGGGATTGTTCTTCATCAGGGCAGAATTGCCGAAATGAGAACAGGTGAGGGTAAAACTCTTGTTGCAACTCTTCCCGCGTATCTTAATGCGCTTACTGGTAAGGGAGTTCACATTGTTACCGTTAACGATTACCTTGCACGCCGTGACTCTGAATGGATGGGCAAGCTTTATCGCTTTATGGGTCTTACGGTTGGACTTATCGTTCACGATTTGAACGGTGAAGAAAGACGCGCCGCTTATGCCTGCGATATCACTTACGGTACAAATAACGAGATGGGATTTGACTATCTTCGTGACAATATGGTAACTTATGCCGAGCAGAGAGTTCAGCGTGGTCACAATTTTGCCGTTGTTGACGAGGTTGACTCAATTCTTATTGACGAGGCAAGAACTCCCCTTATTATTTCGGGTATGGGTGACAAATCAACAGACCTTTATAAAATGGTTAACGATTTTGCAAAAAGACTTAAATTCTCTCGCGTTAAAGAGGTTGACTCAAAGCAGGGCATTGAAAGTGTTGCTTCTGACGATGACGATGTAATTGTTGACGAAAAGGCAAAAACTGCGTCACTTACACAAAACGGTATTAAAAAGGCTGAAAAGCATTTCGGTGTTGAAAACCTTGCAGATATGGAAAACCTTACACTTCAGCACCACATTGACATTGCAATCAAGGCAATCGGTGTTATGAAGCGTGATGTTGACTATGTTGTAAAAGACGGTCAAGTGCTTATTGTTGATGAATTCACAGGCCGTATTATGATTGGTCGCCGTTATTCTGACGGACTTCATCAGGCGATTGAGGCAAAAGAAAATGTTAAGGTTGAGCGCGAGTCAAAAACTCTTGCAACTAACACATTCCAGAACTATTTCCGCCTTTACAACAAGCTTTCGGGTATGACCGGTACTGCAATGACAGAGAGCGGAGAATTTCAGGAAATTTACAACCTTGATGTTATTGAAATTCCCACAAACAAACCGATGGTGCGTAATGACGAGGAAGATGTTCTTTATAAAACAGAGGTTGCAAAGTTCAACGCTATTATTGAGCAGATTTTAAAGTGCAACAAAAACGGTCAGCCTGTGCTTGTGGGTACTACAAATATTGAAAAGAGTGAGCTTTTAAGCAAGGCACTTCGCAAAGCGGGTATTCCTCATAATGTGCTCAATGCTAAATATCACGAAAAAGAAGCCGAGATTATTGCTCAGGCAGGTTCTTTGGGTGCTGTTACAATCGCTACAAATATGGCGGGCCGTGGTACTGACATTATCTTGGGCGGAAACCCCGAATATATGGCTCGTGCAGAAATGAGAAGAATGGATTATTCTGACGAGCTTATTGCCGAGGCTACGGGCTTTGCAGAGACTGATAACACAGATATTCTTGAGGCAAGAAAAACATATCAGGAATTGGAAAAGAAATATAAAGACCAGCTTCGTGACGAAGCAGACAAGGTTCGTGAGGCAGGCGGTTTGTATATTATCGGTACAGAGCGTCACGAGTCACGCCGAATTGACAATCAGCTTCGCGGACGTGCAGGTCGTCAGGGCGACCCAGGTAACAGTAAATTCTTCCTCTCAACAGAAGACGAATTGCTCCGACTTTTCGCAGGTGACCGTTTCTATAACATTCTTGATACTTTCAAGAGTGCGGGCGAAATTCCGATTGAGGTTAAAATGATGACCAATATGATTGAGAATGCACAGAAAAAGGTTGAGGGCAACCACTTTGCCGCACGTCGTAACGTGCTTCGCTTTGACGATGTTATGAACGAGCAGAGAAAGAAGATTTATGACCAGCGTAATATGGTGCTTGATGGTGCCGATATTCACGCGGCAATTCTTAAAATGTCCGCCGACTTTATTGACGAAACTGTTGATTTCTATTGCCCCGAGGTTAATGACCCGAGCGACTGGAATGTAAAAGGACTTCTCAAGAAGCTTGCATTCCTCACAGAAGAGGAAATCTCTGATAAATCAAATGCCGAATTCAAAGAGTATTTCTTCGATAAGGCAATGGCAGTTTATG
>JAZNYY010000056.1:0-3294 GCA_045594645.1 Candidatus Fimenecus sp. | reverse complement strand
GCACAGTCTGTTTTCTTCCTTGTTAAAGCGTGGAAACAAGGTCAGAAATTAGGCATTGATAAGAAAAAGTTGCGCGACGCAGTTACATCAAGTGCGGTTTTTACAATTCCATCAGCGTTATCAGTTTTGGCTACAGTTATTGTTTTAGCTCCGTCATTAGGTCTGGTTATCCCTTGGGTAAGACTTTCAGTTCTTGGTAACTTGTTGTATGAAACAAAAGCAGCAGGTGACGCAATGACTGCTTTTGGGCAAGAGGGCGGAATCTCATCGGTAATTACTGACCCTGAAATTTTTGCAGGTGTTGCGTGGGTTATGACTCTTGGTATTTGTTTCTCACTTGTTTTGTTACCATTCGTTGCAAAGCCTTTGCACAAAAAGGTTCTCAATTTAGGTAAAAAAGAAGCACAGGGAGAAACGACGGAAAAGAAAGAGAAAAAATCGGGCGGTATTGCAGGCTTTATGGACCTTTTAACTCCTGCAGTTTTCATTGGTCTTATCGGTGCATTCGTTGCCCGTGCAATTGCAGGTAAGGGTAAGCCTGAAACATTCGGCGACGGTGCGGGTGTATTGTCGGTAATCACACTTGTTGTGGCAGTTGTGGCTTCTTTGATTCTTGAAAAAGTTGCAAATAAATTCAAGCTTACATGGCTTGAACCGTTTGTTATGCCAATCGGTATGGTTCTGGCAATGGTTATTGCAGTTGTTGCATACAATGTATTGCCACCGGAAATTGCTATCTTTGAATGGAGGGGTTAAATATGAAAAAGACTAACAAAACAGAAAGAACATATTTTGACCGCGTTCATACTTGGGGTAGAATTTCAAGCATTACTGCACTTTGCGTGCTTATTATGTTCCCGCTTTCAATTTGCTTGTATTTAGGTGTGTGGCCATCATTAAGCGGTGTTATGGGCGGTCTCTTGAAGCTGGTTCCGCTTTATTGGTCGCTTGCAGTTATTGAAGTTTTAATTTATACACCTATGCTTGGTGCGGGTGGTACATATCTTTCATTCGTAACAGGTAACATTACAAACCTCAAGCTTCCTTGTGCAATCAGTGCTATGGAAGGTGCAAAAGTTAAGGCTAACAGCGAAGAAGGCGAAGTTGTTTCAACAATCGCAATTGCAACATCTTCTATTGTTACAACAATTATTATTGCAATTGGTGTATTGGTGTTTAAACCATTCCTTCCTGCGTTTACAAACAGCGAGCTTTTAATGCCCGCGTTCAAACAAGTTCAACCTGCACTTTTCGGTGCTTTGGCAGCGGGATATTTCTCAAAGCATTGGAAGATTTCAATCTTCCCAATCCTTGTAATGCTCGGTGTTTTACTTGTTGCTCCTTCACTTGATGCAGGTACACTTCTTTTCCCGGGCATCATCGCATCAGTACTTGGCGCATTCGCAATGTGGAAACTCAAATGGGTTAAATAGTTTAAATTATTCAACAGTCCGTTGACGAATTTTGTCGGCGGACTTTTTTGTGTTCAAAAACTGTGAAAATATACAGAAATTCAGCGGTATTTTTTACCTATAAAACATTGATTTTAGGGCACTTTAGTGATACAATTAATTGAATAAACTAAAATGGATTGGAGTGGGTTGTTTTGGCTTTAGTTCCAATGAAAACTCTCCTTATGAATGCCGAAAAACAGAATGTGGCAGTTGGTGCTTTCAGCGTTGGCAATATGGAAATGGTAATGGGTGCCGTTGCCGCAGCCGAAGAGCTGAATACACCGATTATTCTGCAGATTGCCGAGTGCCGACTTAAAAATTCTCCTCTTGAGCTTATGGGTCCTATGATGCTTTCAGCGGCAAAAACTTCAAAGGTTGAAGTGGCTGTTCACCTTGACCACGGACTTCGGTTTGAAACTGTTCAGAAGGCTCTCGAGATGGGATTTACTTCAGTAATGTTTGACGGCTCGCTTTTGCCCCTTGCCGAGAATATTCAGGCAGTTAAAAGGGTGAGAGCTGAGGCTGATAAATACGGCGCAACCGTTGAGGCAGAATTAGGCGTTGTCGGCGGTAATGAGGGCGAGGGTAAGGCTCACGAAATACTGTGCACCAATCCTGAAGACGCAAAGCTTTTTTGCGACGAAACAGGAGTTGACGCATTGGCGGTTGCAATCGGCAATGCACACGGCAATTATCCCGTGCTTCCAAATCTTCGCTTTGATGTACTTGACGACATCAATAAAATGGTTGAAACTCCATTGGTGCTTCACGGCGGAACAGGAATTACCGATGAAATGTTCCAGCAGGCAATAATGCTTGGTGTTCGCAAAATTAATATTGCCACCGCAAGCTTTGATAATTTGGCAAAATATGCACTCGATTATTGCAAGCCCATTGAAAAGGCAAATTTCTTTGATTTAAGTCATGCCGAGGTTGAGGGCGTATATGAAAATGTAAAAAGACATATTAAAGTATTCAGTTTTTTGAATAATTAAGGAGAAAAAGAACGATGAAATACATTGAATTTGATAACAGTAAAGAATTTGATTTAATCCTTTTAGGTCGTGTGGCAGTTGACTTAAATCCTGTTGACTACTATTGCCCGCTTAACGAGAGCACAACATTTAAGAGATATCTTGGCGGCTCACCTGCAAATATTGCAGTTGGTCTTGCTCGTCTCGGCAAAAAATGTGGCTTCTTCGCTCGCGTTTCTGATGACCAGCTCGGCACATTCGTAACAGATTACTTCGCAAAAGAGGGTATTGATGTTTCTCATATCAAGCGTTGTGAAAACGGCGAGAAAATTGGTCTTACATTCACAGAAATCAAGTCCGAAACCGAAAGCTCAATTGTTATGTACCGTAACGAAGCGGCAGACTTAAAGCTCGATGTTACAGATATCGACGAAGATTACATAAACCGTGCAAAAGCAATTCTTATTTCGGGTACTGCTCTTGCAGAAAGCCCCTCAAGAGAAGCAGCCCTCAAGGCAGTTGCATTGGCAAAGAAAAACGGCGTACCCGTAATTTTTGATATTGACTATCGTGCATATAACTGGAAAAACAGCGACGAAATTGCAATTTACTATTCTTCAGTTGCTCGTGAGGCTGATATTATTCTCGGCTCACGCGAAGAATATGACCTTACAGAAAAATTCATTAAGCCCGGTATGACGGATAAAGAGTCAGCGGCTTATTGGCATTCACAGAATGCAAAAATCGTAATTATCAAGCACGGCAAAGAGGGCTCAACTGCTTATACAAATGACGGCGAGAGCTACTCAATTAAGCCATTCCCCGTAAAACTTCTTAAGTCATTTGGCGGCGGTGACGGATATGCC
>JAZNYY010000055.1:0-11117 GCA_045594645.1 Candidatus Fimenecus sp. | reverse complement strand
GAGAGCATCTGCCTTACAAGCAGAGGGTCACAGGTTCGAGCCCTGTTGTTCCCACCAAATGGCCCGGTAGTTCAGTTGGTTAGAACGCTAGCCTGTCACGCTAGAGGTCGACGGTTCGAGCCCGTTCCGGGTCGCCATTTTTTGCCTCTGTAGCTCAGTTGGTAGAGCAGGGGACTGAAAATCCCCGTGTCATTGGTTCGATTCCGATCGGAGGCACCAATTGTATGCGGATGTAGCTCATCTGGTAGAGCGCCACCTTGCCAAGGTGGAGGTAGCGAGTTCGAGCCTCGTCATCCGCTCCATAAAAAACAGGACACAGAATTCTCCCAGTTTCTTGTGTCCTATTTTTTTCAAAAAAAACAATATGGCGACATAGCCAAGTGGTAAGGCGTGGGTCTGCAAAACCCTGATTCATCGGTTCAAATCCGATTGTCGCCTCCAAAAATCGACGAATTTCAACAGAAGTTCGTCGATTTTACTTTTTACCTCTTCACTATTCACCCAGGAAGATGGGTGTTGATTTTCTGTGTTTGAAATGTTATACTTTTATAAAATAAAATCAGGAGAGTGAAAAAATGACTTTAGTTAATAAAGTTAAAAATGGCTTTTCTTATGTAAAAACATATTGGAAAACACCACCATTAGGCAATTATATGCCGATTAAAGAGATTGCAGCTCTTGCAGGTGGTGGTATGGGTATTAGATTTATTACTCAATGCGTTTCATCTGTACTTCTGTCTGCTACAAATGTTTTTTTAGGTAATACCATTGGTATTGAACCGATGAATCTGTACTACATATATCTTATTGCTGTTGTTATCAGCTTCCCTCTTACAATGATAAGAGCATATATTGTTGATAATACAAGAAACAAAAAAGGTAAATACAGACCATATTTGATTTCAATGGGTATTCCAACCGTTGTTTTAGCAATCGGTTATTTCTGGATGCCTTATGAAAAAATGGAGAGTCAGGTTACAAAATGTGTTGTTGTTCTGCTCTTTAACATTGGCTTTCAATTTGTTTACAATTTCCTTTATGAAGCTTACTATAATTATGTAGTTGTTTTGTCACCTAATACTCAGGAAAGAGCAAATGTTTCATCTATCAAAGCTGTTGTTGAATCATTTGGTCCGTCAGTTACAGGTATTATCATTCCACTTTTCGCAAAGAACTTTATAGGTACCGGTAACCTTAACGACATTCGAATTTACAGATACATTTGGGTACCAATCCTTATTTTAGGTCTTTTTCTCAGTATCATTGTTTATGCAAACACTCATGAAAGAATCATTCAGGCGAAAACTCATGTTGTCCAGATTAAGTTTATGGATGCTCTCCGTGAGGTTACAAAGAATAAGTATTTCTGGATTATTTCACTTGCAGGTTGGCTGGGTTTCCTTGAGGGTGCTTGTTTCAATATTCTCAATTGGCTTTACTCTTACCAGCACGCATGTACAGCCGGTCAGTATGCATTTATTACAACGATTTACGGAAATGCATCTCTTTGGGGTATGCTTTTAGCACCTGTTTTAATAAAGAAAATCGGTAAACGCAACACACTTATTGCCATAAACTCATTGAATATTATTTTCATTGGCGCAATTTATCCTGTCGTTAAATATGCAGATATGAGTATAATGATTTGGCTTGTTCTCATCTGTTTGTGGATGAATGCTTTGGTTGGTGCGTTCGGTCATATCCTTACACCAAGTATCAATGGTGATATCCGTGACTATCAGCAGTATATTTCAGGTGAGAGAATTGACGGTATGTTTGCTGCTGTTGGTCTTATCGGTAGCGTTGTTACAATGGCAACAAGCTCTGTTCTTCCTGCTATTTATGAAAAAGTAGGCTTTAATGAACAAAAGCTTCAGGAATTATTACCTGTCATTATTGCGCAGGAGGGTGAACTCAATGACCCGACAAATGTTTACAATGTTCTTTATCATAAAGAAACATTTATAGCTATTTTTGGCGTCTTAATCGCAGCATCTGTTGTCGGTGCGGCAATGAATGTTATCCCTTATTTCTTCTATGATTTATCGGAAGTAAAACAACAGGGCATTATTAAAGTTCTTAAAATCCGTGCATTGTTTGAGGACTATGGTAACGGTATTCTTAAAGACCGTGACTTAGTTGAAACTATTGAGATTATCAAAGCTGCAAAAGCACTTGAAAACGCACAACCAAAAGACTTTGCAGAGTACAAGCTCCATGTAAAGCAAGCAAAAGATAAAGCAGAAAAGAAGGCTGCAAAGAAACAATACAATGATGCAAAACAGTATAATGTTGATATTGAAATTTCAAAGATTGTTCTTGATGAAATGAACCGTTTCAACACAACCTATGGCCAGATTCAGCTTGAACATGCAAGAGCAACTGCCTCTTTAGGTTATGATGCAATTTATAACTATAATCATAGTGAACTCGTGGATGCAAAGGCTTTACCAAAGAGTACAACAGAAGAAAAAGAATTCAGAAAAAATGCAATTTCTGTAGCAAAGGACTTTGCTGATGCTCAAAAGGTTGCAAAGAAAAACTTTAACAACAACATCGTTGAATTTGATTCAAGTATCTTTGATAAGCTCTTTAATCGTGAAGATGATATTTCTGCAAAAATTGAGGATGCATACAATAATCTTTACAATGCTAAAGACATTAAAGATAAAGATGCTGTTGCCCGTTACAAAGCAGAAATCAAAAAGCTCAAAAAAGAGCGTAGCATTGTTGAAAAAGAAATCAAGAATGCAACAACTGAAAACTCACTTTATACACGTGCTGCCCGTCCTGTAATCAAGGCACAGAAGCTTTTGATTCAAGCAGAAAATTATACAAAACTTGAAGAAATCGAAAACCTCTATGAAGAGGCAAAAGCAAGACACGAACAGGCTATGGAAGATGCTCGTATAGAAGCAGAACGTGTTGAAGCAGAAAAGAAAGCACACGCAGCAAAAATCAGAGCTGAAAAAGCTGTAAAGAAATAAAAATAAATAACTAAAATGCTACTCCACTTGAAAAATCTATTCAGGTGGGGTATTCTTATGAAAAACTTGTTTGCAGATACATCAGATGATAATATCAAGCAAACTCTGATTGCAAAATAAACCTATTCAAGAAAGTAATTAAAATCCAATTTGTTATGTCGTTTTAATTTTGATAAAAACGAGTTACAAAATATTAAAAAACTTTGGTGATTGACAATCAATTGTCAAGGTGATATTATTGACTTGGGTTAATAATATATTTTGATGGGGGAATTTATATGAAAAAATTCTTAAAAACATCTTTTGCAGTTCTTTTGTCACTTGTTATTGTTTCAAGTAGCTTTATATGCTCTGCGGTTGAGCTCAATCAAGATGCTGTAAATGAGCATAAAGGCCAGTTCAAGAACTATGTTCTTCTTGGCGATAGCGTGGCAAGCGGATATCGCGATGTTATGTGTGATGAGGATGATGCATATAACAAGGCGTATCAAGAAACAACTTATTGCAGAGTTCCCGGCTCTTATGCCGATGTGCTTACAAAGGCAATTATTGAAGATGACACAATGACAGCTTTTGCAGGTCCAGGTTTTAGAACTGTAGAAATCCGCTATATGCTTGAAGATGATTTTGATGAAGCAGATGATTATATGTTCCATCCGGCTCAGTTGAATACTGTCGGTGATGCCGGTAGCGAAGAATATCGTGCGGCATATAAAAAGGCGGTTGCAGAGGCAGACCTTATTACTCTCGGTGTTGGCGGTAACGACTGGGGTGCATATCTTGGTTGGGTTATTGCTGACATTTTTGAAAAAGAGAATGTGGCTGATGAATATATGGCAATGTTACAAGAGCTTCTTGCAAACAGCGATATGGGTGTTGATATGGTTGAAGACCTTGTTGAAATCGCTCATCTTGCAGGCGCACTTCCCGAATTGGTTTCAACTCTTCCGTCAGCACTTTCATATGGTCTTGGTAATTTCTATAAAAACTGGGATATTATGATTCAGGATATTTATGACTTGAACCCTGATGTTACTCTTATGGTGCTTGGTATGAGTGACAATAGCGTAAAGGGTAAATATTTCGGTTATAACGGTGAAGAAGGCGAACCAATAAGTACCGATGCGGCAACTCAATCTGAAGTTGTAAAAACTATTGTTGATTTTATTATGACAGTTGGTAACACACCAATGATTGAGGGCGAAGAAAAATTCGGCTACATTTATGTTGACACTGCAGGCACAACATATGTTGAAAGTCATCCCGATGCAGACGGCCATGTTTATATTGCAAACAAGATTATTGAGGCATTACCTTCTGCGGATTTGCCATCTGACGAAGGTGAAGAAACACCTGACGATAATACCGATAGCGGATTAACCGGTGGAGATAGTACCGAAAATGAAAATCCACCCGCTGACGATAGTGAAAATGATGCCGAAAATGATAATGATGGCAATGATAACAATACAGAAAACAATAACGCAAGTAATAATGTGAATAATAACACTAATGAAGAAATTCCTAATACCGATGCGGTATTGATTATCGCTCCCGTTGTAGTGGCACTTATTTCAATTTCAATGGCGATTATAGTTTTTGCAAAAAGAAAAAGAATTGAAGAATAATTCATAAGAATGAAAAAGACTGATTTCACGAATGCGAAATCAGTCTTTTTTTGTTTAAAAATTCCTTACAAAGCTACATCTTTTGCAAAGCTCTTCGCAGGCGGTACGCTTTGTAAATCCGTTATAGATATTCTGTGCTTTTTGTGAATTTAAAATGTTTTCTAAATCTTCATCGAAAATGTTTCCCAACGCAATCTCGCCATTGTTGTCAAGGCAACAGGGAACTACCGTTCCGTCGGCTAAAATACCAATCTGGTCGCGAAGTCCATAGCAGAAAACATTTTCATTAATATCATTGTTTTCAAGCGTAGGCCAATCGAATTTATCGCCGTATTGCAAAAAGACTCTATTTCCTATTCTTATACCGTTTCGTTCTTCGTGCCAAGGCTTCGGGAAGTATTTTTCAAGCACATTTAAAATAGAATTATTCAAACTGTCCTTACCACCGTTGTTCCACAACCTTAGAACAACGATTTTTTTGTTTTCGGCACTTTTTGCATATTCAAAGCAATCCTTTAAATATTTTTCAAATGAGTTTTTATTGTCATTAGCTTCAAAAGAGTGCAGAGAAATAACTGTTTTGTAATGAGAATTCGAGTTTAAAAGTATATCTTTATTCTTATTTAAAAGAGTTCCGTTTGTGGTGATTATAACCTTAAATTGCATATCCTCTGCTAATTTCAAAAACTTTTTAAGCTCGGGGTGACAAAGGGGCTCGCCCAAGAGATGAAAATAGATATAATCAGTATAAGGCTTGATTTTATTTAATATCAATTCAAATTCGTCAACATTCATTCTTCGGGGCGCACGAATAGTACCCGGACAAAACGAGCATTTCAAATTGCAGATATTAGAAATTTCAACATATATCTTTGCAAATCGTTTCATTGATTAAATCTCCTGTTTTTCTTGGATTTATTATAACATACTAAATCTTAATATCAAACAAAAACTTATCTTGAATTATTGAAACGAGTATTGAATTGTGCTAAAATAACCTTAATAAGATTAAAGCAGGTGCCACTATGCCATATTTATTTACACATTTTAAAGAAAAAATTACTCCTGACGGTGAGCAGGTCTATTTCGGTGTCAGCCGTGACGGATTTCATTGGGAAAAGGTCAATGACGGCAATCCCGTTTTGACCGCGACTCTCGGTGAAAAGGGTTGCCGCGATATTGAAATTGTGCGACTTCACACGGGCGGATTTGTAATTCTCACAACGGATTTGTGTGTCGCAAATCGTTATGACGAAAATCTTCACCTTGATTGGTCCAACATAAACCGCACGGGTAGTAAGTGCCTGCGTATGTGGAAAACCGATGATTTGGTGCATTTCAGCGAAGAAAAGCTTCAGTATTTCGGTCGAGACGATTTTGGCTGTATGTGGGCACCCGAGGTGTTCTTTGATGAAGAAAATGAGGAGTATTTAATCCATTGGGGCTCAACTGTTGCTGAGGATAATTTCAAGCATATGTCCATTTATTGTTCTGTTACCAAGGATTTTGAAACCTTTTCACAGCCCAAGCTTTTCTTTACAAAAGACAACGAAATCCTTGACACTCATATAAGAAAAATCGGCGATATATATCATATGTTCTATAAAAATGCACACAATCCGTCAATGAATATGCATGCAACAAGCAATAGTCTTTACGGTCCTTATGAGCACGACAGAGACTTTGAGGATTATATGACGAACGAGGTCTATTGGCCCGGCTCCTATGAGGCAGGTACAAGCTTCGTTTTGCCCGACGGCAGATGGTGTATTCTTTTTGATTTCTTCGGCTGCGAAAAGGAAAAAATGGGATATGTACCCTTTATTTCTTCAAAGCCGGGAGATATGAAGGTTACACGCTGTACCGAGCTGTTCAGTTTTCCTTACGGCTTCAAGCACGGCGGTGTAATCGAAATTACTGACGAGGAATATGAAAGACTTAAAAATGCAAAATTTTAAGCACAAACAATACCGAGTAAGGCAAAACTTACTCGGTAAATTTTTGCCGATATTGTTTGTTCCACAAATTTGAGTTTGTCTAACTCATTTCGTAGGGGTCGGCGTCCTCGACGACCCATTGTTAATTTACCTGTATATTTGGTTAGGGCTGTCGAGGACGCCAGCCCCTACAAAATTACATAACCATATAAATGAGTTACACAAATTCAATTTTGTCAAATTGTCGAGGACGCCGACCCCTACAAAAATTAAACGGACAATGCGGAAATTCACACTGTCCGTTTTTTGAGAAGCGGGCAAAATGCACAATCGCCAAGCGTAAAATTGAGGGAATTACACAATTGAGTTGTTTTTCTTTTTATGATATATTTAATTTGTAGAATATGATTTAAATATTTATAAAAGGAGTTGTTGTAATGAAAAAAACTTTCAATAAAGTTGGAGCGTGGCTTTTAGCATTACTACTTATGGTTTCAGTCTTTCCTATTTCTGCAATGGCTGTAGATGTAATTGATGTTGAGTTGAATGGCTTAAATGTTACTGCTACCGAAGGTACAATCGGTGTGGGTGCCGCTACAATCGGTGAAGATTATGTAACAGTGCTTACTCCAAGTGAAGGATACGAAATTATTTCGGTTGGAGTTTATGCTCCTTATCACGGCGATGCTTTGCATCCAACATTTGATTTCGATTATGAAACAGGTATTATCAGCGTGTCTACCAATGGGTTATCTGAAGCGGATGGAATAGTCATTAGTGCCACTGCGGGCAGAAGCTTTAATTATGAAACAGATGTAACGGATATATCTGAGTTGCCCTATTCAGACATATTTGCGTTAGAAGAAACTGACATTATTAAGGACTTCAGGTGGGCTACTAAAGTATTTAAAGTGGAGTTGGCTTTGGACGAAGCTCTTGATGTTAAGTTATATGGAACTGATAATGAAAAGGCTAACGCATTGGTAGAGATATATACTTATAATGAAGAAGGCGGTTTAGAGTATGAAGGCAGACTTAGTGGTCATTTTGGCGTAGAACGTGTTTTTGTACCGGAAGAACCGGGAACATATTATATTGCTGCAATGTGCTATGATAATTATATAGGTGAAAGTTTCACTCTTGAGTTGTCAATATATGAAGAGCCAAACAATGAAGAAGAACCTGTGCCAACACCCGGCACAGGCACGGGGTCGGGTTCGATTTCCGGTGGCTCGACAGATATTGACGATATTATTATCGACATTATAATGCCTGATGTGGAAAATCCTGACATTCCCAACACAAGCGTTGAGAGTAATGCTATAGCTTTTGCTGTTCTCTCATTAACAGTAGGTGGCGCGTTGGCTCTTACATTTAAAAGAAAAAAGAAATAAAATCAAATAAACATTAAAAAACGGACTACCAATCGGTAGTCCGTAATTTTTATTCTTCGATTTTTACTTCGGTATTTTCTTCGTTTTCTGTGGGAATGGGGACTTCATCAATTGACTCCACAACGGCGGGCTGTGTCATTTCTTCTTTGTGCTTTTCAACCTTTTCGTCAAGCCAGTCAATAATGTCAATATAAACCTCACCGCGATTAATCTCATTGAGAATTTCGTGGCGTGCACCCTCATAAATCTTCATTGAAACATTCTTATGCCCCGTCTTTTTGAGAGTTTTGTAAACCTCGTTAACGCCCTTGCCGTAGTCACCAACGGGGTCCATAGAGCCCGAAATGAGAAGTATGGGCATACTCAAGGGTACTGAATTATACCAACGGCGCGACGAAACTTGCTTTAAGGTTGTGAAAAGTGCTTTCATACCGCTCACGGTGTATTTGTATCCGCAAAGCTCGTCCGCCATATATTTGTCAATTTCAGCCTCATCGCGAGAGCCCCAATCATAATCGGTACGCTTTTTAGTCTTGCGATTATATGCACCGAATGCGATTGTGTCAAGAAGCTCTGAACGGTATTTTGGCCCGTTTTCTTTAATAAGCGTATTTGCAAGATGAATTCCGATGCTCAACGCGGGATTTTCGCCACTTGTGCCGCTATAAATTACGCCGTCAAGCAGATAACCGTATTTTGCGGTGTATTTGCGGGCAATCAAACTGCCCATACCGTGACCGAGCATAAAAAACGGCAGATGAGGGTATTCAGCCTTGATTTTGTCTGTAAGCGCTTTTAAATCCTCAACAAAATGCTCCTCGCCCTCGGTCTCGCCGAAAAATCCAAGCATTTCGCGGTCTGCAACTGACGAGCCGTGACCGATATGGTCGCTTATAAATACCGCATAACCTGCCTTGCAAAGCTCAAGAGCAAATCGGGCATAACGGTTTGAATATTCAGCCATTCCGTGAGAAATCTGAACGATGCCCTTGATTGAGCCGTAGTCAATTGGTGCGGCACTCTGGGCATATATATCGCACAATCCCGAATGTGAGGGGAATGTGTATTCTTTGGTTAGAAATTCCAAACAAATCACCTTTAAAATAATTTGATAAGGTATTTTACCACATAAAACCCGATTTTTCCATAAGCAGAGCACAATTTAGGCAAAGTTTACAAAGCGAAATTGATTTTGTTGGGCATAAGGCACAAAGCGAAAACTATTGAATTTTTGCGTTAATTGTGTTACAATATGTGAGCATTAGGGGGCGTAGCTCAGTTGGGAGAGCGCTTGAATGGCATTCAAGAGGTCATCGGTTCGACCCCGACCGTCTCCACCATGAAAGGATTTGCAAAATTGCAAGTCCTTTTTTCTTTAGATAATAGACACACCGTGCAAAATATGTTTAAAAAATATTAACATTTTTGAAATTTTCAGTTCACTTTTTTGGATGATAATGTAAAATAAACAAGACTATAGAAAGGTCTGGGGAAAATGAAAAAAATATTCGCTTGTATTCTTGTAATGGTTTTGCTTTTTGCGGGTTGCAGTACCTCAAAAGAAGCACAAATTGAGGGTACACAAATCAAACTTTCTGACAAGAAAATCACAGTTGACGGCGAAACGGTGACGAATGATAGCACTCAAGCGGTTTATACTGCAAATGACATTGTTTTCTACCTTGCGGGTCAGGATTTCACATATGGCGAGGGCGCAAAAGAGGATGAGCACGAGCAGGCAGAGGCTGACTCTCATACGGTTGTGCATATCACAAAGCCCGGCAAATATGTACTCAGCGGTGAGCTTTCAGCAGGGCAGATTGCGGTTGACCTTGGCGAAGATGCAGAAGAAAATCCCGAAGCAACAGTTACACTTATTCTTAACGGTGTTGATATTACCTGCTCGGTTGCTCCTGCGGTGATTTTCTATAATGTATATGAGTGCGGAGTGGCTGACGAAGAAACCGCAACAAAGGATGTTGATACCTCAACAGCGGGTGCAAATGTAATTGTTGCCGACGGCACAGAAAACAATATAAATGGCTCTTATGTTGCAAAGATTTATAAGTCATATGAATTGAATGACGAGGGAACAGAGGTTGTAGACAGTAAAAAGCTCCACAAATATGATGCGGCATTCTACTCAAAGAAAACAATGAATATCGACGGCGGAGAAAAAGGTGACGGAATTCTCAATATCAAAGCCGAAAACGAAGGTCTTGACAGCGAGCTTCACTTAACTGTAAATGGTGGTAACATCAATATTACATCGGGTAATGATGGTATTAATACTAATGAGGATAATGTTTCTGTTACTACAATCAATGGAGGTAAAGTGAATATTCTTTGTAACGGCAGCACGGGTGAGGGTGACGGAATTGACTCTAACGGTTGGCTTGTAATCAACGACGGAACTGTTATTGCTCAGGCTTGTGCTACAAGCGGTGACGCAGGAATTGATTCAGATTTAGGCATATATATTAACGGCGGTAAGGTTGTTGCATCGGGTAATATGCTTGACAGAATTGCGGGTGGAGAACAGACCTATGCGGTGTTCAACTTTGCAAGCCGTCAGGTCGGAGACAGCACATATACTTTGAAAAATTCAGAAAACAAGGTTGTCGGCGAATATGCACCCACCAATGATTTTGCATATCTTCTTATTGCGGGTGATGAGCTCGTGGCAGGGGATTATACTTTCTGGCAGGGGGACACACAGCTGTCAGCATCATCAATGAGTATGGGAAATATGAATGGTGGCGAAATTCCCGAAGGTCAGACAAATGCTGACGGAACTGTGCCCGAATTACCTGAAGGTATGGAAAATATGCAAAGACCTCAGAGAGAGGAAAATATGACAAGACCTGAAGGCGAAATTCCTCAAATGCCAAACGGTGAAGCACCCGAAATCCCCGAAGGTATGGAGAATATGACACCACCCAACAATATGGGCGGTGGAATGGGTATGGGCAATATGATGATGGGCGGTGAAGCCTTAACAACATTTACAATTGTTGATGGCGGAAATCAGTTTAGCAATGTTGGACCCGTAGCCACAACGGTAACTGAATAAATTTGAATTTGTCTAACTTATTAAATGGTGTATGTTGCCTCCCTCGTCAGAGGGAGCAGAAGATACCAAGTAGATTTTGTTCAACAATCTCCAATTTA
>JAZNYY010000054.1:0-26485 GCA_045594645.1 Candidatus Fimenecus sp. | reverse complement strand
CACTTGCAAAGCCTGAAAACTTTTTAAGCAAAGCTTTAGTTTTCTTTGCAGAAATAAAATTGGCGGATTGAACAGCATCAATCAATAATCGGAGTTCGGGTATTTCGAAATGGAAAGACGCCATAAAATACCCTCTTGGTGACTTTGATTTGATTATATCGTAGCCGTATTCAATAAGACAATCAATACAGTCATATACTGTTTTGCGTTCACACTCAATGTCGTAATCCTCTTGAAGATAATGCATAATATCGTTTGCAGACATTGGATGCTCTTCATCGGATTTCTGCTTGAGTATGTCAACAATATATAACATTCTGAGTTTTTGTTTAGATGGAGTTTTCATAATTCTTATAAAACAAGCTTCTCATTCATTGCGATGAGAACTTCTTCATCAACTTTAATATGCTCGCGGTCATAAGTCATTATACCGTTTACTTCGTTTTCAACATCACTTACCTGAGTATAAACCGTTGCACTCAAGCCTTTTGCTACAAGCGGAATAATCTGCTTTTCGTGAAGATTCTTGTATGCCTTAGTAAGCTTTTCTTTTGTTCCGTACATCATATAACCGAAGCTCTTTGACTCATCCCAAGTGTGACCGCGGTCAATGTGGCTGTATCCACCGTACTCTGAAAGTACAAATACGCGTTCATCAAGCTTAGGCATTGTCACAGGCACTGTGTAACGATGCATACTCTTGAAGTCGCCTGCCCCCTGGTCATGCCAACCGCTTGCGTGGTCAACAACGCGAGTTGGGTCAAATGCCTTGATATTGTTTGAAATTCTTACTGAATCAAACTGTCCCCAACCTTCATTAAAGGGAACCCAACAAGAAATTGATGTGTGGTTGAATAACTGATTGAGCATTTCATTAAGCTCGCGTTCAAAATCGTCACGCCACTCTTTTTCACCGCGCTTAAATGCTTTATATTTATCATCTTTTACATGAATTCCGAAGAATGGATAAACGCCTGCAAGCATTGTGCCGATGTATTCGCCACCGCTAACCATATCCTGCCATACAAGCATTCCAAGTCGGTCACAATGATAATACCAACGGTCAAGCTCAACCTTAATGTGCTTACGAAGCATATTAAAGCCTAAGCGCTTCATAGTTGCAATATCATAAATCATTGCATCATCAGTTGCGGGGGTCATACCGCCGTCTGACCAATAGCCCTGGTCAAGCAGACCTTTCTGGAAATATGGCTTATTGTTAAGCATAAATCTTGGCAAACCTTTTTCGTCTTTGCCAACAGAGAATTTACGCATACCGATATAGCTCTTAACCGTATCAACAACTACACCGTCTTTAATAAGCTCAATTTTCAAATCATAAAGAAATGGATTTTCGGGTGACCAAAGTTTAATATCATCAAATGCAATTTCACCGTCAAGAGAAACAACATTTTCCGATACTGTCTCACCGTTATCATAAACCGTTACCTTTACTTCGCAGTTTTCGTCAGTTACATATGTTTTGATTTTAAGAGCTTTTGCGTCAATATCGGGAATCATACGAAGCTTTGTAATATGGCAAGCATCTACAGCTTCAAGCCAAACACTCTGCCAGATACCCGATGTTGCAACATACCAGAAGCCGTGAGTGTCAAGCACCTGCTTACCGCGTTGCTGATAACCCTTTTCTGTGGGGTCTGTAACAGCCACTACAAGCTCATTTTCGCCGTCTTTAAGTAATGAAGTAATATCAATGCCAAATGATGTATAACCGCCTGTATGACCGCCTGCAAGCTGACGATTTACATAAACCTTACAATCCCAGTCAACTGCGGCAAAGTTCAAGATTATGTGCTTGCCCTGCATATTTTCGGGTATTGTAAAAATCTTTTTGTACCAAAGTTTCTGTTCGGGAAGCAATGGCTTTTCAACACCTGAAAGCATACTTTCGATTGCATAAGGCACTACAATCTCACCGTCAAAGCTCTCCGCCCATTCGCAATCACCGTCAGTAATTGCATAGTCATAAAGGCCATTCATTGACATCCAGTCAGTTCGTTCCATCTGTGGACGAGGATACTCAGGTAACGGATTATTTCTGTCAACTAAGTCTGTCCAACGAGTTTTCATAAATCCCATATTTTTTACCTCCAAAGAAAATAAGCCCAATAAGGCATAATAATCATATTTATTTTATAACATATTAATCCATTTGTCTATTGAATTTTGAAAATTTCTTTGTTATAATACAAAAGATATTTGCGGGTATGGTGGAATTGGCAGACACGCAAGATTTAGGATCTTGTGCCGAAAGGTGTACAGGTTCGACCCCTGCTACCCGCACCAAAAAAAGACGAGTCCAAACTAAAACAGTACGGGCTCGTTTCTTTTTATATATTCACTTCTTTTTTAAGTTTATCAACAAGTCTTTCAAAATTTTTAAAAGCATGTTTTCCATCATCAGCTTTTCGTGAACACAGTATTATTGGTTTAAGTTTAGCATATAAATTAACGAGATGAATTCCTGATAACTCTAATAGTACACTAAAATCATAAATGTTATTATTAACACCAACTGCAAAGTGTTCACACCTTGCTATTAAAGGTCTATATTCGTTATAAATTTCTGTAAACTCTATACTGTCATCCATACACTCTACAACATCAAAAATTTCCTTACTATCAATTTTAACAAGATTATCCAAAACTTGTTCCTGCAATGTTTGATACGCATAAATTGTAGCTTCTTTCCTCTGTCTTTCAAGACAAAGTTTGTTATATTTTTTTGATTGAGTTAATCCAACAGCAGCAAACACAGTCGCTACTAAAGATATAAGAACTGACACAATCGATACAACATCGTTAATCATTGATTTCCTCACTAGTTTCTGTTAGATTTAAAATTTGTTTCTTTTTTATATCAAATTCTGCTTGTGTAATTATATTTTCATCAAGTAAATCTCTCAGTTTTAACAACTTTTCTGCATAATTATCATTAATTGATGTAGTATTTCTTTGAAGATTATTTTTCTCAACAATTTTTTGTTTATATTTTTTTAACACTAACTGACCAATAATTATAACACTAATACAATAAACAATAAATATTACGCCCTCAAGTCGCAAAGAGATTGCTTCTCTATCATCAGTTAAATAAAAAAATCCTGTAGCAATTGATAAAAGAGCAATAACAGTTAGACAAGCTGATAACGTTTGAAAGATTAAAGCTAAATCTAATCTTTTATCTATAATGAATAAAATTGTTGATGCTATTCCAAGTAAGCAACAAGCAAACAATATTAAATATAATAATTCATTATTATACAAATCTTCAGCTATTTCTATAATTGACTCCCAGGCTATGTCATGATAATCAAAACTTAACCAATCAGCATCTATCCACGAATAAAACTCATAATTGAAAACATTTAAAAATAATAACATTAAAACCATAATGCAACTTAGCCCAGATAAGACCAATCTTATTCTCTTTTTCATTTTCAATATCACCCCAGTATTAACTCTTTGCTTTTAATTTTGATTATCGCCTATATATTCAGCAGTAAACTTCAGTCCATTTTCGTTAACTTTTGCTAACTCAAAAGACCAATCGTCAATAACAGTTTTATTATTCAATGTTGAAACAACAAAATCTATTGCATTTTTATCTAACTCATCAGAATCGTAATAATAAGTATTTGTACAAATTCTATATACAACACCACAAGTAACAATATAGTTCCACGATAAATTTACGCCAATTTTCATATCACCTAAAGACGTCTCATACAAATATTCACCACTGACGTCATCAATTGTATAGCCACCCTCATCAGAAATCATAATTATATTAATGACATTTTTATGTTTGTCTAACAAACCAGATACTGAAAAAGTACTATCATCCGATTCTACTTTTCCAAGCAATGTATTTGATATGTTAGCGGAAAACTCAAATCCATTTTCTGTCTTATTACTGATAATTTTAAAAGTATCTTCTAAATTAAATATTTCATCAAAAATAGCATCTTGAATTTCTGATAATGTAACTCCACTAGTAATTACAGATGGCTCGTTTAACAAGTTGGAGCACCCAACCATACTCAATAATAGAGTCATAACAATAATTAAACTAATAACTTTTTTCATTTTTTCTTCTCCTTTTTACAATAAAAAATGCGCCCACCGAAGCAGACGCATAAAAAACGCAAACTCCGATAGTCGCCAAACTAACTTTATGTGAATAGGTGTAACCACAATAACATAAAAGGAATCTGCATTTTTATCAAATTCATTAATGTTATTGTGATTAAAAATAGGCATAAATATTCCGAAAATAAAAAATACACCTAATTTCACATTATTCAGTTAGTTTGGCATTTTCATTGTAACATAGAAAATTTGAAAAATCAAGAAATTCTTTAAATACCTCCGTCAAAATCTTCGAATTTGCCACATCCCTTTAACAAGGGAAACTTAAGTCTGTACTACTTGAAATACAAATCATTTGGTGATACAATAATTATAAAATATTTGAAAGGCTTCGTGTTTCTATGAAAAAATCTACTTCATTAGTTTTTACTGGTGATATTGGTTTTGACCGTTATATGTACGGCAAATGGGACGATGAAAATTTAATATCACAAGAAATTCTTGAGTTTCTTCACAGTGCTGACCATGTTATTACAAACGTAGAGGGACCAATCGCTGAAGTCCCCAGGAATACAACCTCAAGCGGTGTTCAACAGTTGTTGCATACCATTGACCCAAAAGCTGTAAAAGTTCTTAATAATATGAAATCGGACATTTGGAATATTTGTAATAATCATATTATGGATGCAGGTCCTTTTGGTATTGAAAGCACATTGAAAATTGCAAAGGAAAATGGTGTGCAGACAATCGGTGCAGGAATGAATATTCAAGAAGCGAGAAAGCCTGTAATTCTCAACGAAGCGGGCGGAATTGGTATGTTTGGTGTTGGTTATCAACGAGCCTGCCGAAAGGCTGATGTTGATAAAGCGGGTTGCTATAGTTGGAGCGATTTAGACGCTATTCAACAATCAATTGACGAAATCAAAAAAACATGCCGTTGGTGTATTGTTGTAGCTCACGCAGGAGAAGAATTTACTCCGCTCCCCTCACCATATACAAGAGAAAGATACCACAAATATCTCGAAATGGGTGCTGACATTGTTGTTGCACATCACCCGCATGTGCCGATGAATTATGAAACTGTCGGTGATAAAATCATTTTCTATTCTTTGGGTAATTTTATCTTTGATACGGATTATCAGCGTTCGCAGTTTAATACTGATATTGGACTGCTTGTAAAGTTGAATTTTACAGAAACTGAATTCTCTTACGAGCCAATGGGACTTAAAATTGTTCGTGGAGAAGAACGTATAGTTAAAGATGAGCTTCCGCGCATATTTGTCGATGTTCAGGAGGAGGAATACAACCTTTTAGCTCCCCTGTCTGCTAAAATGCTTGTTGCGGCGACAAAGCGTCAAATGACCTATTTAAAGCCAAATGAGTTTAAAGACGCAACCGAAGAAAAATGGAAAGAGCATTTTGCTGAACCGTTACGAACAGGTCGCGTACCCGGAGAAACATTAGACTTTTATATTATCTGTCCATTAGCTGAAAAAGCAGAAGAAGGCAAATGGAAAGAAAGCAAATTAGAAGATGTTAAAAACTATATTTTAGAGCAGATGTAAATATTTAAGGCAGTTTTAAACTGCCTTTTTCTTTTACCAAGTATTAACATATTCTATATGCACAGGGTAAGCACGAACATAATTGTAACTATCAAGCCGTCGCATATATGAATCAACTGTATGTGCACAAATCAATATTTCGCCGTCAGTATCAAAACCTGTCACAACAAGTGTGTGGTACAGTCTTTGTCCGTTATTTAAAAAGATTACATCACCAAGCTTAATTTCATTCAATGTGGCGACTCTGCCAACAGGACCTATGCTTTGATTTGTTGTTAAAAATCTGTATAGATACTGTACACCCGACCAAGCGGCAGCACGGTCATTCGGTGAAATATAATACCAACCTATATCTTTTGTGTAATTCATTACTCCTGCGCCTGCATAAATACATTGTGAGGCAAAGTTCGTGCAGTCCCCTCCTATTCCGTGAAAATCGTAATATCGCGGATTTCTTGATAATGCCCACTGTTTCGCATAATCGACAGCATTATTTCTGTTATATTCAAAGCTACGCATAAAAAATCACTCCCATACATTCTATGCAGGGAGTGATTTGGTGTTTAGTTTAGTTCCAATAATCTGTTTTGTCGGGTAAATCAATATTTTTTGCTTTGAATACGGGCTCAACGTCTTCTTTTCGCTGTTTTTCATAGTCCTTTAAGGCTCTGAACGCGTATTTACCAAGGTAAAGAATTACAGGCATATTTATAATTGTCATTGCGCCCATTGTGATATCGGCAATACCCCAAAGCAAGTCAGCGCTCAAACCTGCACCAACAAAAATAACAACAGATGCAATAATATAATAAATACTCATAAATACCTTGCCGGGCTTTTTACCGAAAATGTGAAAAATACATTTATCAACATAGAAAAGGTTGCCGATAAGAGTTGTAAATGCAAATAAAATCATTGCAACAGTTATAAAAATCGGTCCAAACGAGCCAAGAGTTTTTGTGAGTGCCGCCTGAACATAAGGCGCACCCGAAAGCTCTGCTGACGGTTCAATACCTGAGCTCATACATAAAAACGCAGTTGCTGAACAAATAAGAACAGTATCAATAAATACTGATAAAACCTGCACAAGACCTTGCTTTACGGGGTGGTTAACTTCAGCTGATGCAGACGCATTCGGTGCAGAGCCAACGCCCGCCTCATTACTGAAAAGTCCGCGTTTTATACCAAACATAACGCAAGAGCCACTAAATCCGCCGAAAATCGCCTCAAAATTAAAGGCTTCTGTGAAAATTGTTTTGAAAATATCGGGTAACAATCCAACATTCATAAATACAATTACAAGAGCAACGAGGATATATGCAACTCCCATAAGTGGCACGAGTGTGCTTGTAACCTTGATAACGCGCTTGCCACCACCAAAGAGGCAATAACCAACAACAATGGCAACAATAAGACCAATAATCCAAGGTGTTGTTTGCTTATCATAAAAACTATAACCCGAAAATGTTGACTGCAAGTTATATGATGCGAGCATATTAAAGCCTAAACCATAAGTTAGAATAAGCAAAATGGAAAATACTATTGCCAAAGGTCTACTGTGAAGTGCAGATTCAATATAATATGCAGGTCCGCCGTAGCTACCGTCAGGACCTTTTCTTTTATAAATCTGTGCAAGTGTGCTTTCGATAAATGCCGACGCACTTCCCACAAGTGCAATAATCCACATCCAGAAAACAGAGTCAAATCCGCCAAGACAAAGTGCAGTTGAAACGCCTATAATATTACCTGTGCCTACTCTTGAAGCAGTTGACACCATAAGTGCTTGAAACGAAGAAACACCGTTGCTGTCTTTAGGTTTTTCCATAACAGCACGGAACTGCTCTTTTAACAGTCTAAATTGTACAAATTTGGTGCGGAATGTGAAATATAAGCCACCAAGTACAAGTATGATTATAAGAATGTAACTGTATAAAGCGTCGTTAATATTTGAAATAATGTTATTGAGCATAAAAAATTCCTTAAAAATATGAAAATAGGACACACACTATTTAATTTAGTGGTGTCCCAAATTTTTGGCGGAGAGCAAGGGATTCGAACCCTCGAAACCGTTTTAGCAGTTTACACGATTTCCAATCGTGCTCCTTCGACCAGCTCGGACAACTCTCCGTGTCAACAGTTCAATATTATATAAGATAATTTATGCAAAATCAAGTCTTTTTATAAAAAATACGGGGTTATCTTTCGACAACCCCATAAATGAAATTAATTATTCAACTGTAACTGTTCCGTCTTCGTAAACTGTGATTTTATCACCTGTTTTAACGGTGTTGAGGAATTCTTCGCCGAGGCAGTCAACTGTTGGCATTGGAGTATCTGTCCAAACTGAGCCGATGATTGCACCTGCGGCTGCGAGTGAGTCGATATGCTCTGAGAAAAGCATACAAGCAGGACAACGCTCCATAACCTTTGCACAGTAAAGAACAAGTCCGCCTGTTGTTGAACCGATTGTCTGGGGAAGGCAAAGTGCTGTGCCAACCATTGGCTTTTCATAAATATCAGCATTATTTTGGTCACCACATTTTGCCTGCTTGTCACCAAACTGTAATGCACCCTGGAAGGAAGCAAGTGTATTGAAACCACCGTGAGAAACAAGAGCTGTTGCTGTTACAGTGCCCGGAACTACGGGACGACCTTTGAATGTTTTCATTTTATTTTGCCTCCTTTGTAATAATGTCAAGAATTTCTTCGCTTGTATAGTAACGAGATGTTGTATATGTACGAAGCTTGTTTGAGTTTGTGATTACGGGCATCTTTTTAGCAAGTGGGTTGTTCATATACATAAGAGGACAAATGTAACTGAGCACAACGCCTGTTGACTGAAGCTTTGCATACAAATCAGTCTTTTTGAATTCATCACAAACTGCAGGAGGAGCTGTAAATACTGTTGGAACTGAAACCTTTCTTCTGCCGTTCTTTTTAAGACCTTCATATACATTATTTGTCCATTCCTTAAGCTGTGCCATTGTCATATGAGGGCAACCAACGAAACAAAGCTTAGGTGTTGCATCGGGATTTTTCCACATAACAGGATATGAAGCCTTAACTCTTTCAAGTTCAGCATCATCAATTACATAAACCTGCGCATTTTCAGCGACAATAGCATCGCCCATTTCAACTGCTTCGGGAGTAAGACCTGCAATATGATAAAGACCAACTGCACCGTTTGATGCACAGGCAGCACCAAAGTCTTTAAGATATGCCTTTGCATCGTCATTAAGGTCGTTACCGAGCCATTCAGTCATACCCTTAACATATGGAACATCTTCCATAACTTTCATACCGATTGCAGAGCCGAGAATTTGAGCCTCAGGCTTCTTTGAGCATTTAACTTCGATAACCCAAGTAGCTTTTCTGCCCTCATCAGTAAGAAGACCGAAATATGGAACAAATCCTGCGATTGAGCCCATCATTTCAATAAGACCTGAGTTACGGTTGCAACGAGCACCGATAACACTGTTAGCGTATGCTACAGCACTTGATTCTGCCCAAGAAAGAATGTCACCTTTCTTTGGTGTATTGCCTACTTCATCAAGATAGCAAGCACAAGTATAAGCATTATCATCAAGAAGACCCATCTTACGAAGCTGTTCATTGTAAGAATCTTGCTTTGAATACATAAACTTTTTGAAAACAAAGTTTTTAAGAAAATCCGAAGGAACATTTGGGTCAAAAGGTTTGGGGTCAACAGAGAATTTCTGTTTTGACACTACACCTGCGTTTAAAAGCTGGTCCATCAAATCAAAAACCGGAGTCATCATTTTAAGACCGAAGCTTGTAACAAGATGTCCCTTTTCACTTGTAACGGGAACCATTTTTTCAGCGCCAAATGTCTCGCCGTACATTACAAGTGTTTTCATAACTTTAGCCATAACTTCGCCTTGTTCGCCATTAAGCATTGCCTGCTGTTCGGCTGTCAATTGCATTGCCATGTTAAGCACCTCTTTAATATTTTATTAACATTTTATAGTTTACTCTCAAACTCTGAAAGTGTCAATGAGAAATTGTTAAATTTTTGACTAATTTTGAATTTACATAAAATTAAGCGGGAGCTTATGCCCCCGCCCTATTGCATATTACTTATAGCGTCTTCTGTTTACGTTGTTTGAGAAGTTTGTTGCATTGTTTGTATTTTTACAATCGGGTTTATTACAATGCTTATCAAAGCTTGGGTTGAAAGCATAGAAATTTTTGCTATCAAGTCGGTCTGTTGTTAACTGCAAGCCTTCACCAAATCTTTGATAATGCACAACCTCGCGCTGACGAAGGAATTTAATCGGGTCACGAACATCGGGGTCATCGACAAGACGAAGAATATTATCATAAGTTGTTCTCGCCTTTTGCTCTGCCGCCAAATCCTCGTGCAAGTCTGTTATTACATCACCTTTTGACTGAATATACGCCGCTGTAAATGGAGGTCCACTTGCCGCAACAGGATAGATGCCTGTTGTGTGGTCTACGAAATATTTGTCAAATCCCGCTTTTTTAATTTCTTCTATTGTAAGATTTCTTGTGAGCTGATAAACGATAGCGCCTACCATTTCCAAGTGATTAAGCTCTTCTGTGGCAATGTCCGTTAAAAGTCCTTTGAGCTCGGGGTGTGGCATTGAATATCTCTGTGAGAAATAACGAAGTGCCGCTGCTAATTCACCGTCAGGACCGCCAAACTGGCTGATTATAATTTGTGCATATTTGGGGTTTGGATTTTTAATTTTTACTGGATACTGCAACTTCTTTTCATATTGAAACATTAACAATCACACTCCATATATTCCCAAGGCCAAGGATTTTTTACCCAAGCCAAGCCACTGCCCGACTTATAATTTAGAGGTCCGTAGCACTCTTCATATTCTTCTCTTAAATCTTTTGCTCTTTCAACATATTTTCTTTGCATTTCTAATGCCTTTTCGTCGCATGGGTGTGTATCAAGATACATATGAAGCTCCCAAGCGGCAAATTCTACGGCAGTAATCTCGCGCATAAGCTTACATTTATCCACAGCATTTACCTCCATAGAATTTTTTATCTAACACAGGAAAAAGTGTTCCGTTGCAAAGTGCTTCTTCACTTGTATATGTTATCAAATCTGTCTGAAACGGCACAAACGCCATTGCGACAACTGTACAATCCGGAAGATGGGGCATTTCTTTGCAAAGACAATTGCATTCAAATTGTTCCATTTATTTTTCTCCTTATTATTGAGTATTAGTGAATATCACTGTTACATCATATTCCGCAAAGGACAAAATGTTATTTATATTGAAAAAAGAGATTTATAATGATAAAATATATTTGAGGTGTGTAGTTTTGGAAAAATTCAGCGAAAAACTTAAGAAATTCTTTTCAAGTGAATCGTCACTACAACGAATTCCGATATATTTCTTTCTAACTTGCGTATTATTGGTAGTTTTGATTTGTAAATTAGGTGAAACTAATCATTACTTAAAAGAAATCGCTGCAAATGGTACTGATATAATTGAAATAGAGACCAAAGACGAAGATTATGAAAATGTAGTTGATGTTTACATTGAAACATCAAAATCGATTGAAGATTATATACCCCTTTATGAAGAAATAACCGATAATTCTTCAACTACTGAGAAATTAAATGAATCTACAACTAAAAGGTCAGAAACTACTACAAAAGAAAACACAACAAAAAGCGACAATACACAACAGTCAAATAAAGATAACAAATCCGACAAAACTACTTATGTATTGAACATCAGCAGTAAAAAAATCCATTTACCCGATTGTTCTTTTGTCGACAGAACTAAAGAAGAAAATAAAAAGACTGTTGAGCTAACCGACCAAGAGCTTCAAAAGTATTTAGATGATGGTTACACATTCTGTAAAACCTGCGGAGGAGATTAATATGAACATTAAAGAAATACTTAGCAAAGTTGACCACACACTTTTATCCCAAAATGCAACTTGGGAAGAAATAAAGGTTATTTGCGATGACGGAATGAAACATAAAACAGCGTCAGTTTGTATTCCTGCATCATATGTAAAACAAGCAAAAGAATATGTTGGTGAAAAGCTTGCTGTTTGCACAGTTATTGGGTTTCCAAACGGATACAGTACAACTGCAACAAAAGTTTTTGAAACAGCAGATGCAATAAAAAACGGTGCTGACGAAATTGATATGGTTATTAATGTTGGTTGGTTAAAAGATAAGAAATATGATGAAATCCTTAATGAAATCAACGCAATAAAATACGCTTGTAACGGTAAAATATTAAAGGTAATAATTGAAACCTGCTTACTCACAGACGAAGAAAAAATCAAAATGTGTGAAATTGTAAGCAATTCAAATGCTGATTACATTAAAACTTCAACAGGATTTTCAACCGGTGGGGCTACAATGGCTGATATTGAGCTTTTTGCAAAGCACACAACAAATGGCAAAAAGATTAAAGCTGCAGGCGGAATTGCGTCGATTGAAGATGCTGAAAATTTCATAAATCTTGGCGCATCAAGACTTGGCACAAGCAGAATTGTTAAAATCGTTAAAAACGAGCAAGGCAGTGGTTATTAATGAAATATAAACGAATATTTTTAATTGTTCTTGACAGTTTTGGAATCGGAAATGCACCCGATGCTGATAAATTCGGTGATTTTGGCGCAAATACACTTAAAAGCATTTCAAAATCAAACAAATTCAGTATACCAAATCTTAAAAAACTTGGACTATGTAACATTGACGGTGTTGACCTGGCAGATTGCAACTCACCTATCGGCAAATTCGGTGCATTGCAGGAATTATCTGCAGGCAAAGACACAACAACAGGTCATTTTGAGATTGCAGGAATAATCTCTGAAAAACCTATGCCCACCTACCCAAACGGATTTCCCGACGAAATCATAAATGAATTTGAAAAGCAGACGGGTTGCGGTACGCTTTGCAATAAAACCTATTCGGGTACGCAAGTCATTGCAGATTTTGGCGAAGAACATATTAAAACAGGTAAACTTATTGTTTACACATCTGCTGACAGCGTTTTTCAGATTGCGGCTCATACGGATGTTGTTCCCGTTGAAAAGCTCTATGAGTATTGCAAAATCGCAAGAAATATTCTTGTTGGTGAGCACGCTGTTGGTCGTGTTATTGCAAGACCATTTACTGACAAACATCCGTTTGTAAGAACGGCTGACAGACGAGATTTCTCGGTTGAACCACCTGAAGACACAATGCTTGACAAGTTAAAAGTAAATAGTTTTGATGTTATCTCTGTTGGTAAAATTGCAGATATTTTTGCAAATCGTGGAATAACTGAAAAGTATTATACACATTCAAATAACGAGGGAATGAGCAAAACCTTTGAATTACTTGATAAAGATTTTAACGGCTTATGCTTTACTAACCTTGTTGATTTTGATATGAAATACGGCCACAGACGAGATGTGGATGGATATGCGAATGCAATAAGCGAATTTGATAATTGGTTAAATGAATTTATACCTCAAATTCAAGATAATGATTTATTGATTATTACTGCTGACCACGGTTGTGACCCTGCATTTAAAGGTACAGACCACACAAGAGAACAAGTGCCGTTGATTTTATATTCAAAGAATATTGAGCCCGAAAATCTTGGTACAATTAAAGGATATAATTATATAAGCAAAGTAATTTTAGATAACTTTGATTTAAGGTGATTTTATGGATAAAAAGGACCTTTTCATATTGGCGAAAGAGGCTATGAAAAACTCTTATGCACCATATTCTAACTATAATGTTGGTGCGGTACTTCTTTGTAAAAATGGAAACATTTATAAAGGTTGCAATATTGAAAATGCATCATACTCCGTAACAAATTGTGCTGAAAGAACAGCAATTTTCTCTGCAATTGCTAATGGTGAAAAAGAATTTGAGACTATTTGTGTAGTTGGCGGAAAAAATGGTGAAATTACCGACTACGCTATGCCCTGTGGTGTATGCAGACAAGCATTAGCAGAGTTTTGTGATGCAGATTTCAAAGTATATGTGGGTAAAAATGAAGAAGATATAAAAGAGTACACTTTAAGCGAGTTACTCCCCTATTCATTTGATAAATCCAAATTAGGTGAATGATATGAGAATTTATGATATTATTGAGAAAAAGCGTGACGGACTCAAACTTACAAAAGAAGAAATAGACTTTTTTGTTCAGGAATACACCAGAGAAAATATTGAAGATTATCAGGCATCAGCACTTCTTATGGCAATTTTCATTAACGGTATGGACGAAGAAGAAACCGTAAATCTTACTGAAAGTATGGCAAAATCGGGCGATATGCTTAATTTATCTGCAATTAACGGAATTACTGCCGACAAACACTCTACAGGTGGTGTTGGTGATAAAACATCACTTGTGGTGGCTCCGATTTGTGCTTCTCTCGGCATTAAAATGGCAAAAATGAGCGGTCGCGGACTTGGTCACACAGGTGGTACAATAGACAAGCTTGAAAGCATTGAGGGTTATAACACATCTATTGATACAGATGCATTTTTTAAGCAAGTCAACGAAATCGGTATTGCTTTAATCGGACAAACAGGCAACCTTGCCCCAGCTGACAAAAAGATTTATGCGTTGCGTGATGTTACTGCAACCGTTGGTAATATTTCACTTATTGCATCAAGTATTATGAGCAAGAAAATTGCCGCAGGAGCTCAAAATATTGTTCTTGATGTTAAGTGCGGTAGCGGTGCATTTATGAAAGATGAACAAAGTGCCACAGAGCTTGCTGGATTAATGGTTAAAATCGGCAAAAAATGTGGTCGCAATATGGCTGCAGTTATTACAAATATGGATATTCCGCTTGGCTCAAATGTTGGTAATGCACTTGAAATCAAAGAAGTTGTTGATATTCTCAAAAACAAAGGTGATGAGCAGTTACGAGAATTGTGCCTTGTATTATCCGGAACAATTTTAAGTATTTCTTATGGTTGGGATTATGAGGTCGCATATAATAAGGCTGAAAGTGCTTTGCTGGACGGCTCAGCATTTAATAAGCTTAAAGAACTTGTTACTGCACAAGGCGGAAATGCAGAAATGCTTGATAATACTGACCTTTTGCCGAGTTGCGAAAAATTACTTGAAATCAAGGCTAACCAAGATGGATACATTCAAAGTATTGATTCACGAATTGTAGGTGAAAGTGCTGTTTTACTTGGTGCCGGTAGAGAAAAGAAGAGCGACACTATCGACTACGGTGCAGGAATTGTACTTTATAAAAAGACCTGTGATGAGGTCAAAGTTGGTGACAAAATTGCAATTCTTTATGCAGAAAGTAATGAACGACTTAAAAATGCAGAAAAGCTTTTCAACACCTCATTTATAATTGGTGCCGAAAAGCCTGAAACAATGCCATTGATTTATAAAACGATTTGATAAAACGAAATCCCACATTACTGTGGGATTTTTGTTATATATGGTCTTATTTTGAATGCTGTGAACGATGTTAAAATTATGCAAATTATTTCTTTTGGTATGAATGGCAGGAATACTGTCTGAATTAACCAAATTGCTGAATAATCACTTTTATTGTAAACATTTGTTATAAATGCAAAATATAAAATGCCGATTATGTAGATTACTGCAACACCAAGTAAAGATATGGCGAAATACTGCCCAAATGCTCGTTTTTTGAGTTTTTCCGCAACAGCACTCATTATTACTGATGAAATAACAAAACCGATTACAAAGCCGAAATTAGGCATTAAAACATAGCCTAATCCCCCACCGCCCGAAAAGATTGGTAAACCAACAAGTCCAAGTGTCATATATGTTATAGTTGCGAGTGCTGATGTTTTAACAGGCAACAGCAACCCTGTGAATAACACAAAGAAAGTCTGCAATGTAATTGGCATTAAATTTGGCATTGGAATTCTTATAAATGAACCAACACAAATCAAGGTACAGAAAAGTGCAGAGAGTGTTAAGGTTACAATTAGATTTCTTCTTTTCATTTGACCCTCACACTGACATCACCTGACGAAATTTCTTCAATTTCATCATTTTCATTTTTAACAAGTAAATGACAATCATCTGTAATATCAATTACAGTTGCAGGTCTTACAGTTTCACCTGAAATTATATTAATATCTTTTCCTGTAAGATATGAATATTCCTTGTATCTTTTAACAAAATCAGTATCAATTCCGTTATACATATCAAAAAATTTATTTACTACTTCTGCAATGATTTTTTCTTTAATATTCGCTTCTGCTTTTCCCGGGAAAATTGCTGTTGCAATATCCTTTATATTATCAGGAAAATCGTTTTCCGGTGCGATTACATTTATACCAATACCAACAACGGCATAGTCGAGCATTTTATCAGAGTTTATTGCACCTTCAGTAAGTATTCCGCAAACCTTTTTACCGTCAATATAAATATCATTCACCCATTTGATTTTAACATCATTTTTATTATATTTCATAACAGCTTCTGCAACAGAAACCGCAGCCATTACAGTCAAAAATAGTGATTTTTCGGCAGAAAATTTTGGATGTAAAAGTAAAGAAAAGTAAATACCCGTGCCATTTGGGGAATAAAAAGACCTGCCCATTCTGCCCCTGCCACCTGTTTGACTTTCGGCTATAACGAGTTGATTTTCTTTTTCACCATTTGAACCTATTTTTTTCAGATAATTATTTGTAGAATCAAGTTCATTGAAAATTGTGATATTCAGTTTTGAGTTTAAATATTGCTCTAATACTTTCTTATCCAAAATAATCACCGCCGATATTATATATTGAATTTATAAAATATGCAAGAAAAAAGGACTCGGCTGAGTCCTTTTTCTTTATAAATGCCAAATATCATTTGCATACTCTATAATTGTTCTGTCAGATGAAAATTTGCCTGCATTACACATATTAAGCCAGCACTTTTTATAAAATTCTTTTTTATTTTTATAATCAGCATTAACTCTTTTCTTGGTTTCAAGATAATCGTTAAAATCGAGAAGTAAATAGTAATGGTCAGGCTCGTGCCATGATGCACCTTTAAGAATTGAATCATAAAGCTCTTTAAAGATTTTTGTTCTGTTATCTTTTAAAGTTCCGTCAACAAGCGCATCAAGCACACGCTGAATTTTTTCGTCATTCTCATAAAGATTTTCAGAAGAATAATAGTCTTTAACCTTTTCAATATCTTCAACACGAGCACCGAAAATATAGTTATTTTCTTCCCCTGCTTCTTCAACAATTTCAATGTTTGCACCGTCATAAGTTCCAAGTGTTACTGCACCGTTGAGCATAAGCTTCATATTGCCTGTACCACTTGCCTCTGTACCCGCTGTTGAAATCTGTTCGCTTACATCTGCCGCCGCAACAAGCTTTTCAGCATAAGAAACATTATAATTCTTAACAAAAACCACCTTAATATATTTTGATACAACTTTATCTTTTTCAATGAGTTTCGCAATTTCATTGATAAGCTTAATTATACCCTTTGCACGAGCATATCCGGGAGCCGACTTTGCTCCAAAAATAAAGGTTGTGGGCACAAAATCTCTGAGAGTTCCCTCTTTGATTTCAAAATACAATTCAAGAATTGCAAGTGCGTTAAGGAATTGACGCTTGTACTCGTGAAGTCGCTTAATTTGAATATCAAAAATACTGTTGGGGTCAACTTTGACACCGTCGTGTTGTTCAATAAATTCTGCTAATTGCTTTTTCTTTGTTTCTTTGATTGCAATAAATCTGTTGAGAACATTGTCATCATCAGTATATTTTTCAAGCTCTTTTAACTTGTCAAGGTCAGTTACCCATTCTTCACTACCCAAAAGCTCTGTAATAAGTGCTGATAATTCACGATTACAAAGAAGCAACCAACGGCGTTGAGTTATACCGTTTGTTTTGTTCTGGAATTTTTCGGGATAAAGCTTATACCAATCCTTTAAAACATTTGATTTTAAAATATCGGTATGAATTCTTGCAACACCGTTTACATATTTCGAGCAGAATGTCGCCATATATGCCATATGAACGCGTTTTTCCTGAATTATATACATTGTTTCGGCTATTTCTTTGTCGACACTCGCCTTTTTAAGCTCTTTTCGGAGCTTTTTATCAAGCTTTTTGATTATGTCGAGAACTTGCGGAATAGTATCGCGAATAAGCTTTAAATCCCATTTTTCAAGAGCCTCTTGCATAATAGTGTGGTTTGTATAATTGAACACATTTTTAGTAATTTCAAAGGCGTCTTCAAACTTTACACTCTCATTTTCTGTAAGAAGTCTGATAAGCTCGGGAATTGAGATTACAGGATGTGTATCATTGAGCTGGATTGTGATATAATCTGCAAATTTCGAGAAATCAGCACCATGAATTTTCTTATATTTTCTAATAATATCCTGCAACGATGCACTTGAGAAGAAATACTGCTGTTTTAAGCGAAGTTTCTTGCCTTCATTGTTATCGTCATTGGGATAAAGTACTCGTGAAATATCTTCTGCGCGGTTTTTAAGTGAAACAGACTTGTCATATTTCTGCTGATTGAACATATCAAAATCAAAAGGCTCAAGTGCTTCAGCCTGCCAAAGCCTGAGAGTACCCACATTATCTGTACCGTAGGCAATAATTGGCATATCATATGGCACTGCTCGAACGCTCATATCCTTAAAATCAACGGTTACAGCATCACTCTCACTACGAATTGACCATGGGTCACCCCAACGAGTCCAATCGTCAGGCTCTTCGGTTTGAAATCCGTTTTCAAAATTCTGCTTAAAAAGACCGTATTTATAGCGAATTCCGTAGCCATCAAGGGCAATATTGAGTGTGGCGGCACTATCAAGAAAGCAAGCCGCAAGGCGACCTAAACCGCCGTTACCGAGTGCGGCATCTTCAACATCTTCAAGCGCTTTAAGGGATATGCCGTATTCGTTTAAATCCTTTTCAACTTCATCATAAACACCTTTTGAAACAAGGTTATTATAAATTGCACGACCTACAAGGAATTCGGCTGAAAAATAAAAAGCAGTTCTTTCACGGATTCGCTTTTCACGGCTATTAATCCAATCCTTTGAGATGTAACCCATAACTGCTGTTGAGATACAATCGTGAAGCTCGTATGTTGTAAGCTCGTTTAACTTTTTTAAATATTTTCTCTCGGCAATTCCGATTGCCTCTTTTACAATTTGTGTCATTTATTTGCCTCTTTTCTGTGAGGGTAATCTTTGATATAAAGCGGTATAATATCTGATTTTTTCGGCTAATTCTTCTGTAATATAATCAGACTTTGCACGCCATTGCCAATTATTTTTTGTAGTTGAAGGATAATTCATTCGTGCTTCATTACCAAGACCCAACAAATCCTGCATTGTTACAATCGCGGTGTCAGAATTACTTGACCACACCGCTTTCATAAATCCCCAGTTATAGCCCTCACGACGAGTAAGTCTTAAATATTCTTTTGCTCGTTTTCTTGTTTTGCGAGGTGCGGTTTCTGTCATAAACCCTATTATTGTGTCATTATCGTGAGTTCCCGCATAAGCAATTGAATTCTTTGTGAAGTTATGAAGAAGATAATCATTTTCTTCATCTGTGTCAAAAGCAAACTGAAGTACTTTCATTCCCGGATATTTGCTTTGCTTAAGCATTTTCTTTACAGCAGGAGTTAAAAATCCTAAATCCTCGGCAATGATATTCTTTTTACCTAAATCACACTCGATTTCACGGAAAAATTCAATTCCGGGACCTTTTCGCCACTCACCTATTTTTGCTGTTTTTGAATCGGCGGGAATACAATAATAAGACTCAAAGCCTCTGAAATGGTCAATACGGATTACATCACACATATTGCACTGATGCTCAATGCGTTTTTTCCACCAAGAATAGCCGTCTTTTTTCATATAATCCCAATCATAAAGTGGATTTCCCCACAACTGACCATCATCAGTAAACGCATCGGGCGGGCAACCAGCAACCTCAATAGGATTACAATCTTCATCAAGTAAAAACTGCTTTGGATTTGCCCAAACATCTGCACTGTCAGAAGCTACATAGATTGGAATATCACCAATAATTTTAATACTGTTTGAATTTGCGTAATCCTTAAGTTTCTTCCACTGAACAAAAAAGAAATACTGAACTGTTTTTTGAAATTCTATTTCATCATCAAGCTCTGTTTTTAATGAATTGAGTGCTGACTTTTTGCGAAGCTTAATATCGTTGTCCCACTCATTCCAAGCTTTACCGTTATTTTTCTCTTTTATTGCC
The DNA here is from genome assembly GCA_045594645.1 of Candidatus Fimenecus sp. Lineage (GTDB taxonomy): Bacteria > Bacillota > Clostridia > Oscillospirales > Acutalibacteraceae > Fimenecus. Next base: position 6,574 of record JAZNYY010000054.1, on the reverse strand, counting down.
ATATACAAGGCAAAATCATCAAGCCAAAAGGCGTTTTCATCACAAAATATTTTGTAGTCAGATAAATTCTTATCAAAAGATTTATACGCTTTTCTTAAAACCGAGAATCTGTTATTGTAGACCTTTTCAAAATCAACTTTTTCGGGATTTTCGCCCCAATCAATAATGCTATAATCATTTTTATTTAACAAACTATCATCGCAAAGCAAATCAAAGTCTATAAAATAAGGATTACCCGCAAAAGTAGAAAAAGACTGATAAGGCGAATCGCCATAGCTTGTTGGGCATAAAGGTAAAACCTGCCAATAGGTCTGCCCTGCCGACTTTAAAAAATCAACGAATTTATATGCTTCTTTACCGAGTGTACCTATACCGGTATTACCCGGCAAAGATGATATGTGCATTAACACGCCACTTGTTCTCATAAAATCACCTTTATAAAATATATAATTTTTAGAGAAAAATGTCAATCACAAATAAGTCTTTCGTTAACTTTATCGAACAAATGAAGCTTTTCTGTATTAATTTTCAGATAACATTCTGTTTCACTTTTAACATTTGTATTTGACGGAACATTTGCAACGAATTTTACTCCACAGATGTTACCGTAAAGCAAACAATCAGCGCCTGTCATTTCTGCAATGTCGATAAACATAGAAATAGTATTTTCTTTATCCTTACTTTTACAAAGCGATAAATCCTCGGGGCGAATACCCAATACAATTGTTTTACCCTCATAAATAATCATATAGTCATTCATTCGAGATGGCAATTTGATTTCATAATCACCGAATAATGCAGAATACCCATTACTGTTCTTCGTAATTTTACACTCAATAAAGTTCATTTGTGGTGAGCCTATAAACCCTGCAACAAACATATTTTTAGGGTGATGATAAAGCATTTGCGGTGTATCGAACTGCATTATTTCGCCACTTCTCATAACCACAATTCTATCTGCCATTGTCATAGCTTCTGTCTGGTCGTGGGTAACATAAACGAATGTTGTCTGCAATTCCTTATGAAGCATTGAAATACGGCTTCGCATTTCGGTACGCAGTTTTGCATCAAGGTTAGACAGTGGCTCGTCAAGAAGAAATACTGCAGGCTCACGCACCATTGCACGCCCAAGTGCCACTCGTTGACGCTGGCCACCTGAAAGTGCACGAGGTTTGCGATTTAAATAGCCTTCAATGTCAAGCATTTTAGCAGCCGCACGAACTTTTTTATCAATTTCAGATTTTGAAATTTTTCTGTTTTTAAGCCCAAAAGCCATATTATTATAAACTGACATATGAGGATACAGCGCATAGCTTTGAAAAACCATTGCAATATCTCGGTCTTTAGGTGACACATCATTTACAAGTCTGTCACCAATATAAAGCTTACCGTCGGTAATCTCTTCAAGACCCGCAATCATACGAAGCGTTGTTGACTTGCCACACCCTGACGGTCCTACCAGAATTATAAACTCCTTGTCGTTGAATTCAAGATTAAGGTCATCAATTACAGTTACACCGTCTTCATAAGTCTTTTTGATATTTTTAAGTGTTATTGATGCCATTTCATTATCCTTTCACTGCGCCGTCAATAACGCCCTTAATGATATATTTCTGACAGAACAGATAGAAAATTATTATTGGAATAATAGCGAGTACAAGCATTGCCATAAACCCGCCCCAATCAATTGAACCGTATGCACCTTGCATTGTAAGCTGAATTGCAACAGACAAAGTTTTATTGCCTGAACCTAAAAGCAAATATGGTAATAAAAAGTCATTCCATATCCACATAGCGTTTAAAATTGCAACAGTTATTGCAGTTGGCTTTAAAATCGGAAAAACCACATAGAAAAAAGTTTTTATAGGGTTACACCCATCTATCATCGCTGCTTCTTCAATTTCGCGGGGCATTCCTTTTATAAATCCACTGAACATAAATACAGAAAGTCCTGAGCCAAAGCCTAGATACACAGGAATAATACCTAAAACACTATTAAGTCCCAATTTAAAGCAAATCCAAGTCATTGTAAACATAACCATCTGAAAAGGTACTATCATGCTGAAAAGGAAAAGGTAATACATACCCTTGTTGAGCTTTGATTTTACCCTTGTAATATACCAAGCAGTCATCGATGTGAAAATTACTATTGCCAAAACAGAGCCAACTGTAATTATCAGAGTTCTTAAAAAAGCACCTACAATTCCCGAAGTTTCAATGCCATTAATATAGTTTTCAATACCAACAAAGGTATCACTATCAGGAAAACTAAACGGGTCGCTCACAATATTAAACCTTGACTTGAATGAATTCATCACAACAAGGTAAATCGGAAAGAGAAATACGAAGGATAAAAGCATTAATACTGAAAAAGAAAAACTGTTATTGAGTTTTTTTCGTGTATTCATTAACTTTCAACCTCATTTTTTCCTGTTATCTTTAGTTGAACAAATGCAATAATTGCAACAATCAAGAAAAATACTACAGCTTTTGCCTGACCTACACCCTGCCAACCAATTCTGCCATAAAAGGTATTATAGATATCCAAAGCAAGCATTGCAGTTTCTCTTGCAGGCGCACCGCCTGTGAGTGCTAAATTTTGGTCAAACAGCTTAAATGAATTTGTAAGTGTTAAAAACAAGCATATTGTTACCGACGGCATTACCATTGGAATTGTAATATTTCTCAATGTGCTTCTTCGTGATGCACCGTCAATTTTTGCCGCCTCATAAAGCTCTCGGGGGATATTTTGAATACCTGCAATATAAATAACCATCATATAGCCGATTAACTGCCAATTCATCAAGAAAACAAGTCCCCAGAAGCCGTAATCGGCACTATAGGTTATGTCAACACCAAAAATGCCAAGAATAGAATTTATTAACAAGTTCCATATATAACCGAGCACAATACCGCCAATTAAGTTTGGCATAAAAAATACTGTTCTGAAAAATGCTGTGCCTTTTAATGCTTTTGTGAGCATTAACGCAAGAAAGAATGCAAATACATTTATAGTTATAACAGAAACTATAGTAAATTTTACCGTAAACCAAAGTGCATTGAGAAAGTTTTCATCCTGCGTAAAGGCTTTAATATAGTTTTCAATGCCAACCCATTTTGCACTTTCAACTGTTGTAAACTCGGTAAAGGATAAAAATATTCCCATAATAAACGGAATTAAAAATACAACTAAAAAGGATATAAAGGTCGGCAGTACAAATACAGGAAAGTATTTTTTTATATTTTTTTCCATTTATATCCGCCTCTTTGAGAATTACTTACTGACTTTCACTCTTCCAACGCTCTGTAAAGAGAGCTTTGACCTCATCCCAAGATTTTGTTCCTTGAGCATATTGGAGAAGTGCCGCACCAAAATCCGCCTTAAAGGCTGCACTTGGGAATACGGTAAAATTCCACGGAATTGTTGTAACATCTGCGTTGTTCATCCAACGAATTACCTCTTGTGCCAAGGGGTCTTCAGGGCGCTCTTCTTCTGTAAATGTGTCAAATGGTGCAATGAGTTCAAGCTCATCAGTTACAAACTCTTTACCCTTTTCGCTTGAAAACAACCAATACATAAAGTCCTCTGCCGCTTTTTGTTCTGCATCAGATGCTTTTGCGTTTATTGCAAAGAAGTTTTCTGTACCAATGCAAAGTCCTTGATTCTCTTCGCCTTCAAGTCCCATATAAATAGGCAAATATTTCACATTTTCTGCCTCAACTACATTGCCTTTCACATTATCAATTTGTCCCCAAGCCCAGTTACCGTTCTGTACCATCGCGCACTGACCAAGAGCGAATTCTGCCATTGATTCGTCAACAATTTTTGAGCCGAGTTTTTTCTTGTCAGTTACAGAATTATTAATATACAAATCAAAGATTTTTTTGAAACTATCTGCATATTTAAATTCAATAGTTTTTGTTTCATCACTTGATAGGTCAGTATTTTTGTCTTCAAACTCATAATAAATAGGGATATTTGCAAGGTGCGTCTGCCAACGCCAATCCTCGCCTGTTTTAAGCGAAGTTGAAGCAAATACGCCGTTTATTCCCAATGCTTTTGCATTTTTCTGCATATCCTCAACAACTGATTTTAATGCGTCGAAGCTTTTAATTTCGTCCATTGACTTATATTCTGTTGCCTTACTTTCAAGTGCGAAGTATTTATCTGTAATTGCTTTGTTATAAATAATTCCATATCCCTCAACAACATAAGGAATACCATACACCTTGCCATCTGACACAACGGCAAGTGATTTGTCGGTCAAATGCTTATAAAGCTCTGTGTCTGACAAGTCAGCGCAATAGTCTTTCCAGTTTGCATAACCTTTGGGTCCGTTAATTTGAAAAAGAGTTGGTGCTTCGTTTGTGCCCATTTTTGCAGTCAATGTTTGCTCATAATTACCGCTTGCGGCAGTTTCAACAATGAGGGTGTTTCCTGTTTCATCTTTGTAAGCCTTGGCAATCTCATTATAGACATCTGCTACTTCAGGTTTGAAATTCAAAAAACGCACGGTAGCTTTGCTATCATTATTCTGCCCTGTGGGATTTTGATCGTCACTTCTCTTGCAGGCTGTAAATAATGTGCCGAAAACGGCTGCAGCTAATAGTATTGATAATATTCTTTTCATAAATGTACCTCCTGTGTTTTCATAAGAATTATTTGTTTAATGTATCTTTTTATGTATTTTTAACAAATATTCTTTAAAAAATTCCATAAAAAAGAAAACAAAAAATATTGTTTTTTTTCTCGTTTTGACTTATAATTACAATATAATAAGCACCGAGGGATGTTTTATGAAGATTTTGGAAGATAGAATTTTAAAGGATGGCAAAGTATTTTCAGGTAATGTTCTGAAAGTAGATAGTTTTCTCAATCATCAGCTTGACGTAAAGCTTCTCTCTGAAATGGGTGCGGAGCTTAAAAAGTTATATAATGACTGTGACATCACAAAAGTGCTTACAATCGAGGCTTCAGGTATCGGTGTAGGCTGTATGGTGGCACAGTTTTTTGATTGTCCCCTGCTTTTTGCAAAAAAGAGTAAAACTTTAAATATTAAAGGTGATGTTTATACAAGCAAGGTTGAATCTTTTACTCACCAATGTACATATGACATCATTGTTTCTAAAGATTTCTTAAATGAAAATGATACCGTACTCATTGTTGATGATTTTCTTGCAAAGGGCAACGCACTTGTAGGTCTTATTGATATTGTAAATCAGTCCGGCGCAAAGCTTGCAGGTTGCGGAATCGCAATTGAAAAAGGCTACCAAGGTGGCGGAGATAAATTAAGAGCACAGGGTGTTCGCGTAGAATCAATGGCTATTATTGATTCAATGGATGACGAAACCGGTGAAATTATTTTTGGAACAAGGTAATTGCAGCATTAAGCTGACAAATATAAAAAACAAAGGAGAAAAAAATTATGAAAAATCTCAAGAAAATTCTTGCAGTTGTCATGGTTATTGCTTTAGTTGCTTGCACATTTGCAGCTTGTGGCGGAAACGATAATCCTGACACAGAAGTACTCGGTATGAGTGAGTCACCCCTTCCTTCTGCAACAATTACAAAAGATTATGAAATCGCTGATGATTTCAAAATCGGTTTCATCTGCCTTCACGATGAAAAGTCAACTTATGACCTTAACTTCATCAATGCAGCAGACGATGTAATTAAGGCATTAGGTCTTACTGCTGACCAGTACGTTATCAAGACAAATGTTCCCGAAGGCGACGAGTGCTATGTTGCTGCTAAAGACCTTGTTGACCAGGGTTGCGATATCGTTTTCGCTAACTCATTTGGTCACGAAGACTTTATGATTAAGGCAGCTAAAGAATTCCCCGAAGTTGAATTCTGCCACGCTACAGGTACAAAGGCTCACACAGAGGGTCTTGCAAACTACCACAACGCATTTGCTTCTATTTATCAGGGCCGTTACCTCGCTGGTGTTGCAGCAGGTCTCAAACTCAATGAAATGATTGAAGCAGGCACAATCACTGCTGAAGAAGCAAAGATGGGCTATGTTGGCGCATTCACATATGCTGAAGTTATTTCAGGTTACACATCATTCTACCTTGGTGCAAAGTCAGTTTGCCCAACAGTTACAATGGATGTTCAGTTCACAGGTTCTTGGTATGACGCAACAGGCGAAAAGAATGCTGCTGAAGCTCTTATCGCTAACAAGTGCGTACTTATCAGCCAGCACGCTGACTCAATGGGTGCTCCCGGTGCTTGTGAAGCAGCAGGCGTTCCTAATGTTTCTTACAACGGCAGCACATATGATTCTTGTCCCGAAACATTTATGGTTTCTTCAAGAATCGACTGGGCTCCCTATTTCAACTACATCATCAAGTGCGTAAACACAGACACAGCTATTGCTGCTGACTGGAAGTCGGATCGTAGCCATGTCGTTCTGTGAGCCAAGGAGTTGTGTTCTTCTCTTGTCTTCCTAAGACCGCTTGGCCTCCGACTTGTCCCGAAACATTTATGGTTTCTTCAAGAATCGACTGGGCTCCCTATTTCAACTACATCATCAAGTGCGTAAACACAGACACAGCTATTGCTGCTGACTGG
>JAZNYY010000053.1:0-21868 GCA_045594645.1 Candidatus Fimenecus sp. | reverse complement strand
GTTCTTCTTCGTTAATCTCTTTTAAATTTCTGTACTTTTCGGAATACCAATAGTCACTGTCACCAGTGGCGCGGTATTCATCGTCAACATAGATATGAATCTTGTTGGCGTTACCCTGCTTTACAGATAAAATCATTCGTCGTCATCCACCGCTATATCAAGCTTTGCGCGTGCCGCCGCTTTTGTTGTGGGTACCTTTACAAGCTCGGGCTGTTGTGCGAGTGCAGGTGCACCCTTTTTAGCCTCAAGAGCCTCTTTCATTTTTTCGCGAATCTGCACTTCAATTTCATTTGCAAGGTCGGGATTCTGCTTAAAGAGGATTTTTACATTCTCTCTGCCCTGACCAAGACGCTGGTCACCATAATAGAACCAAGCACCGCTCTTTTTAACGATATCGAACTTAACGCCCAAGTCAACGATTTCGCCAATCTTTGAAATGCCCTCGCCGTACATAATGTCAAACTCTGCCTCTTTAAACGGAGGAGCAACCTTGTTCTTAACAATTTTTGCGCGAGTGCGTGAGCCGATAAACTCACTACCCTGACCCTTAAGCTGTTCAACACGGCGAACATCAATACGCATTGAAGCATAGAATTTAAGAGCACGACCGCCCGTTGTAACCTCAGGGTTACCATAGATTACGCCAACCTTTTCACGAAGCTGATTAATAAAGATAATAAGAGTATTTGACTTATTAATTACGCCCGCAAGCTTGCGAAGAGCCTGTGACATTAAACGCGCGTGAAGACCAACATGACTGTCACCCATATCACCCTCGATTTCTGCACGGGGAACGAGTGCGGCAACAGAGTCAACAACGATAACATCAAGAGCACCTGAACGAGCAAGAGCCTCAGCAATTTCAAGAGCCTGCTCACCGTTGTCGGGCTGAGAAACGAGAAGAGAATTGATGTCTACGCCAAGAGCCTCGGCATATTCGGGGTCAAGAGCGTGCTCAGCGTCGATAAACGCTGCCTCGCCACCATTTTTCTGTGCCTCGGCAACAACCTGAAGTGCGAGAGTTGTTTTACCTGAAGATTCGGGTCCATAGATTTCGATAATTCTGCCCTTTGGCAAACCGCCGATACCTGTTGCGTGGTCAAGAGAGATTGAGCCCGTTGAAACAGCCTCAACATTAAGTGAACTGTTTTCGCCAAGACGCATAACAGCGCCCTTGCCGTAATTCTTTTCTATTTGAAGTAATGCGGTTTCTAATGCTTTTGATTTATCAGCCATTTTTAGTCCTCACAATCGTACAAATGTTCGTTTGAGTGTATTATATATTATTTATAAGATAAATGCAAGTGTTTTTTCTACATTTTATTAAAAATATTTTTAAAAAAAGACTTGCAAATTGCGAGACTTTCTGTTACAATGTCTCTTGTTGTAATTTGATTATTTATCCCCGTGATATAAGGAGGTGCCTTTAAAATGGCAAAATGCGAATATTGTGGTAAAGACGTTGCTTTCGGCATCAAGGTTTCTCACTCACACAGACGCTCAAACAGAACATGGAAGCCCAATGTAAGAAGAGTTAAAGCAGTTGTAAACGGCTCTCCTAAGAGAGTTTATGCTTGCACTCGTTGCCTTCGTTCAGGTAAGGTTGAAAGAGCAGTTTAATTCAAAGCAAAATACGAAAATTAACGCACATCGGTTGATGTGCGTTTTTTCTTTGTGTTAATTAGGCTTTCACTGATGCGTTGACACTCGTTGATGCGGGTCGTCGGGGACGCCGACCCCTACGAATTAATCCCAAATTAATGTCTCATCGTCATAGAGCAGGTTTTCGTCTTCGATTACGGTTGTATCGTCATTAGCAGACTGCTCGTAAAACATATCGGGATTTTCAATTATATCGTCAACTGTGATACCTTCATATTCATAAGGTTTGATATTACGGGAGTTTATGGCTTTTGCAGTTAAGTATTTTGACAAGGTGAAGTCTGTGCCGAACTTAAAATTAACTCTTATTGCATCATCTTCGGCGGCATCACAAATCCAACCGTCGAACATGTATGTTCTGTAATGGCTTGTAATTCTTCTTTGCGCTTCAGTTTTTACTTCTTCGTTTTCACAATCTGTAAGCTGTGCAATATAAGGGATTGCGGAGTCGGAAGAATAGAACAATGTATCAATATCAACCGTTTCGAGCTTGCCGTTAAGATATGCATTCACATTGTATGAGGCTACGGTGCGGTCAATACCGCAAAGGCAGATGGCTGTAAAAAGTGCCATTGAAATCAGTGCCGCGTACTTCATAGTTTTAAGCTCAGGATTGAAAATCCTTACGATAAACGCCACGATTACTACGGCGGTGGCAAGCATAAACACAGATGTGAAAAGGCGCAGTACTGTGAGCCCGTACTCCCCTATATACATAACCATTTTTGAAATTGCGGTTGCGATAAATAGGATTGTAAACACGCCGATAAATGTTAGAAGTCCTTTAACGATTGGGTTGAGCTTACCGTTTTCACGACGGATTGTGAGCCACATTGCAAGTGTCATAAGCCCAAGATTTATTGCGGCGATTGCCTCGGTCTCAAAAAATCCGCGACGGGCATACTGGGCAAAGCTGAATTCATAGCCCGATGGCAGAATTCCCGAAAATGCGCTGAAAAAGTATGCGGTCTGCGAGAACATATACACAAGATAAACAAGGGCGATAAGTCCTAAAAATGTTACTGCAAAGGGTGAATTGAATTTGCGGGCTTTTTCGGGTTGTAAGGGTGCACCGCTAAGTTCGTTTAATTCATATTTGCAGGTTACCGCAAAGGAAATCAAAAGGATAAGGACTATTGCAGTTACAATAAGCTTAAGAATTGTCATACCGAGGCTTGAGGCGATTTTTCCAACAAGACCTTCAAAGGCGGCATCGGCACTTGTGAGCAGAGCTATCACAACTGCAAGCACGGGTATTGCCGCAAGAACTGCCGTTGCAATTTGCACGGCGGTTTTCTTTTTGTCATTTTTAAGAAGTGATTTTACAAAGACGGGCACATTTGAAAATGGTGCTAAAAAGGTTGAAAATGCTAATTTCACTACGCCGTTGATGTGGTCTGCCACGGTTTCATCGGTAAGTGAAACCATACAGAGCGCCGTTGAGGCAAAAAGCACAACAAATGCGATAAATCGTGACAATCCATCGGTAGCATAAAGGGTGAAAACCACACTTGAAAGTACCGCGAGGACAAGTGAAGCGATAGAAATAAAGCTGAATTCACCTTTTTTAACCACATAAACTACGAGTGTGGCTATAAGAGCGATTGATGAGATTGTAAATCCGATTGCCATACCGCCGAAAAAGCCGAAAAATACAAGACAAAGGGACAACACGGCAAAAATGCCCATAAATATGTAATCGGTTTTGGTAAAGTCGATTTTCTTTTCTTCTTTTGGTTTAGGTTTATATAATATACTGTTGGGGTTTACATATGCGGGATATTGCGGTGGTGTGGGAGTTTGCGGAGTAGTTGTTTGAACATTGTTTTCAGGTGTATTCATATTTTCTCCTCCTTAATATCACTATTTTTAGTTGCAATTGGATTTACAACGATATATTCTTTTTCTTTACTGATATAGAATGTTAATGCTATTAAAATTATGCACAATGCAAATGTAGGACCATCAAAAATAACCGGTATATTGCCAAGTGTAATTATACACAATCCGATTACTGCAAATATTTTAAAGCTACCTTTATAGAAATGTGCTAAGGTACTAAAAATCATCACACCGATAACACTTATACAAAACAACGCAAAAACAATAATCGGCAAATCAATCCAAACTATATACAAAAGTGGCGGTGAAAAAATGTTTATGAAAGTGATTGGGTAAATTCCAACAAACAAGTCCGCACATATAAGAGCATAATATAGCATCATTATAATGTAAATTATTCTTCTCATTTTTACTCCCCTTTGATATACATATTGACCACGGGCGATTCGTGAATCGCCCCTACGATTATTTATTCTTCGTATTCGAGTATATCGCCGGGTTGACAGTTAAGTTCACGGCAAATAGCTTCAAGAGTTGAAAAGCGCACTGCCTTTGCTTTGCCTGTTTTGAGAATTGATAAATTAGCTTGAGTTATTCCTATTCGTTCAGCCAGCTCACCCGAGGTCATTTTGGACTTGGCGAGGGCTAAATCAAGATTTATTTTAATTGCCATTTTAATCTTCCTTTGCTTGCCTTATATGGTGAGTTCGTTTTCTTCTTTGATTTGGATTGCCTTGTGAATAATATTTCGTACCACGCGGACAATCAAGCCAATAAACAATGCTGAAAGTGATATGATTGAAAATGCAATGAATTTTATGGTTGAAAATGCACTTAACACGCCCACATAAAAGCAAAGCCAAGAAAGAATTTGAAGATATTTTACATTTTCTTTAACAAATATTTTCTTTTTGCCAACATTAAAAAGGATTTTATAGAGCAACAATATTGCGCCCCACCCTGCAGGCACAGCAAGATATGTAACAAGAATGAGGAAATTTGTTAATCGAGCACGGTGAAAATATTCACAGATAATACCAACCGACCAAGGTGCCGAAAGCGTGAGAAATGCCAAGAGTATTGCAAAGAATGTTGTGAACAGTATTGAAAGCTTTAATGATTTACTTTTTGATTTCATAAAAATTCTCCTTAAAAATGGAAATTTCATATCTTGGCTTTAAAATACCATTAATTTTATCGTTTGTCAATAAAAATTTATCGAAAAACAGAAAAATTACAGAATTGTAATAAGAATTTTGGGCATAAAAAAGAGGGAAAGATTTAATCTCTCCCTCCGTCACGACTTCGTCGTGCCACCTCCCTCGTCAGAGGGAGGATTATTATTTTGTTTTAATTACGCATTACGAATTAATAATTACGAATTATTAATACATTCCGCCGCCGGCTTGTGCCATTGCTGCTGCAGCTGCTGCTTCAGCCTGTGGGTCGGGAATATCAGCAACGAGTGACTCTGTTGTGAGAACCATTGCTGCAACTGAAGATGCGTTCTGAAGTGCTGAACGAGTAACCTTTGCAGGGTCAAGAATACCTGCTTCAAACATATCAACATATTCGCTTGTTGCGAAGTTGAAGCCGTAGCCAGCCTTATTTGAGTTCACGATTTCGTTTACGATAACTGAGCCCTCAAGACCTGCATTTGCGGCAATCTGACGCACGGGCTCTTCAATAGCCTTAAGAACAATCTTAACGCCTGTTTTGAAGTCTGCATCATCTGTATCAAGAAGAGCAGAAGCTGCCTTAATAGCGCCGAGAAGTGCTACGCCACCGCCTGCAACTGTACCCTCTTCAACGGCTGCCTTTGTAGCTGCAAGAGCGTCTTCAATACGAAGCTTCTTTTCTTTCATTTCTGTTTCAGTAGCCGCACCTACGCGGATAACTGCAACACCGCCTGCAAGCTTTGCAAGTCTTTCCTGAAGCTTTTCACGGTCGAAATCTGATGTTGTTTCTGCAATCTGTGACTTAATCTGGTGAATTCTGCCCTTGATTGCATCAGCTTCACCTGCGCCGTCAACGATGATTGTGTTTTCTTTTGAAATCTTAACCTGCTTTGCACGGCCAAGCTGATAAAGCTGAGTATCCTTAAGCTCAAGACCGAGGTCTGATGTGATAACCTGACCGCCTGTGAGAATTGCAATATCCTGAAGCATTTCTTTTCTTCTGTCGCCAAAGCCTGGTGCTTTAACTGCAACGCAAGTGAATGTACCGCGAAGCTTATTAACGAGAAGTGTTGAAAGAGCCTCGCCCTCAACATCTTCTGCAACGATTACGAGCTTTTTGCCGGACTGAACAATCTGTTCAAGTAAAGGAAGAATTTCTTGAATGTTGCCGATTTTCTTATCTGTGATAAGAATAAGAGCATCATCGATAACTGCTTCCATCTTATCAGTATCTGTCACCATATAAGGTGAGATATAACCGCGGTCAAACTGCATACCCTCAACAACGTCACTATATGTTTCGCTTGTTTTTGACTCTTCGATTGTAATTACGCCGTCAGCAGTAACCTTTGCCATTGCGTCTGCAATAAGGTTGCCGATATATTCGTCTGCGGCTGAAACTGTTGCAACACGAGCGATGTCACTTGATGATGCAACGGGCTTTGCATTTTTAAGAACCTCTGCAACCACTGCATCAACTGCAGCCTGCATACCCTTTTTAACTACCATTGGATTTGCACCTGCGGCAACATTCTTCATACCCTCGCGAACGAGTGCCTGAGCAAGAAGTGTAGCAGTTGTTGTTCCGTCACCTGCAACATCATTTGTCTTTGTTGCAACTTCTTTAACAAGCTGTGCGCCCATATTCTCAAATGCGTCTTCAAGCTCAACCTCTTTTGCGATTGTAACGCCGTCGTTTGTAATAAGTGGTGCGCCGTATTTTCTGTCACGAACTACATTTCTGCTCTTAGGACCGAGTGTAATCTTAACTGTATTGCTTAACTTATCGATACCGTTCTGAAGAGCTTTTCTTGCCTCTTCACCATAAATAATCTGCTTTGCCATTATGTGTGCCTCCTATTATTCAACAATTGCAAGAATTTCTGACTGACGAACGATGGTGTATTCTTTATTATCCATCTTAACCTCAGTACCTGAATATTTGCCGGTGATTACCTTATCGCCGACCTTAACATACATTTCTACCTCGTGTCCGTCAACAACTCCGCCGGGGCCAACTGCAACAACCTCAGCAACCTGAGGCTTTTCCTGTGCGGCAGCAGCAAGCACGATACCGCTTTTTGTGGTTTCTTCCATTTCGCAAGACTTGAGAACAACTCTGTCTGCAAGGGGTTTGATTGTCATTTTATGTTACCTCCATAAAGAATTATAAATACAAAAATTTTAGCACTCTCGACTTGCGAGTGCTAATTATATTTTAGCCATATTTTGCCAAAAGGTCAAGGGGTTTATGTAAATTTAATAAATATTTCATAATTTATCAATAATTTGATTTCACAAAGTAGAGTTTGTGGAATTCAATTCGTAATGCATAATTCGTAATGCGAAATTAAGGGTCTGCGACGCTAATTTATATCTCGATAATATAAAACGCAAACTATGTAGGGTCGCTTCAAGAAGCGACCGTTCCGAAGTGTGCAATCAAACTACAAACGGGCGATTCGTGAATCGCCCCTACAAAGTTTCCAAGTCGATTTTATTATAACCCGAAGCTTACGGTCAATGCTTTATTTATTTTATTCATATCGGTTGTTGAAAGGTTGCCCATTCGTTCTTTAAGTCGTTGTTTATCGATTGTGCGTACTTGTTCAAGCAAGACTACAGAATCTTTACTGAGTCCGCAGGTATTACCGTTTACGCTGATATGAGTGGGAAGCCGTGATTTTTCCTGCTGACTTGTTATGGCGGCGGCAATCACCGTTGGGCTATACTTATTACCCACATCATTCTGCACTATAAGTACGGGACGCACTCCGCCCTGCTCGGAGCCCACAACGGGACTTAAATCAGCATAATATATGTCCCCTCTTTTGACATTCATTTATATATCACTCTCCTTGTATTTTTAGTTTTACCGAGAGTTTACAGATTTAAACATTCAAGGTAAAAAATCGGGGAGCAATACATTTTATGCTGAAATTATTTAGTCTGTCCCATAAACATATTGGAAGTTTTCAAAATGCAGAGTGTCAATACCGTCAATTAATATTTTCTCAAAGGCTTTTGTTTCGGGATTGACAAATAATTTGCAGGTGTGTCCCTCGGCGGTGTAAGAATAGACTATACTTTCGCTGTTTTCGTCCTTTGCGGGAGTTTTGCCCTGCGCATTGTTAATACACTCCTCAAGCCCTCGGCAAACCATATTAAAGGGCATTTTGTCGCCGTTTACTGTAAGCTCCAAGCCTTTATAGTGCACCGTATATTCACCGTTTATACAGTCGATTTGCATACCCTTTACAGTTTCGGGGGCAGTAAATTCCACTTTAATTGTATTAGGTAGCATATATTCTGCATTTGCGGTGATTTCCATATCATTGAAAGTTGTCCGCATTACACAAGTAAAGCCGCTGATTGACAGCGGCTCGTTTTCGACATCCTTTGATTTTAGATTTGTGCAACTGCATAAAAGCAATACGCAAAGAAATGAGCAAAGGATTTTTTTCATTAATTTTCTCCTATTCAAATTTTTTGAGGGTTGCGGGTAGCTCGGCAAGAATAAGAGTTGGGGTGTTGCCCATCATTGAATATTTTTCGCTGACCTTATCCCCTGCCATACCGTGAATATTGACACCTGCAACGGCACTTCTGAACGGGTCAAGACCTTGGGCTACAAATGAGCCGATAATTCCGCTCAAAATATCCCCCGAGCCACCTGTTGCCATACCGGGATTACCCGTAGTATTCACATACATATCGTCATATTCACTACTACCCACAAGAGTTGACGCGCCCTTAAGCACAAGCACGGATTTGTGCGCCTTTGTAAAGCTTTTCACAACTGCACCGCGATTACACTCAACATCCTCAACACTTACACCCGCAACGCGCGACATTTCTTTGGGATGGGGTGTGAGAATTACGGGTGCTTTTGCCGCGTCTAATATATCTATATTACTTTCCAGACAATTTATGCCGTCGGCATCGAGAATTACGGGGACTTCGGAATTCTTTATTATGAATTCGGTAACTGCTTTTGTGTCGGCATCTGCACCCATACCGCAACCGAGCACTACACAGGAGCATTTTTTAATTTCACGCTCAAGGCGTTTTATTGCATTTTGTGATATTCTGCCCGATTTGTTACTTTCGAGAGGTATTAAAATCTGCTCGCAGGTTTTAGGTGATATTGCGTTATATGCGAATGAGGGAAACGCAAGCTTCACAAGTCCTGCACCCGAATTCACCGCCGCTTGCGATGCAAAATATGCCGCATTGGGCATTTCATAGCTACCGCCGATTACAAGCACCGTGCCGTATGTACCCTTATGGCTTTCGGCTTCGCGTCTTTTAAAAAAGGCTTTAACCTCTTCTGTGCTTACGGTAAAAAGTGAAGCTTCGACCTGTTCAAAGCACTTATCAGGAATACCGATTGGGGCAAGCACCACCTTACCGCATTTTTCCATTGAGGGCTTTAAGATGTGCACAGGCTTAAGAACTAATACGGCAATTGTCATATCAGCCGAAATTGCATTTTGTGGTGCTTTACCGCTATCGCCCTCTAATCCGCTTGGAATATCAATACTGATTACTGTGGCATTTGAATTGTTGATTTTGGTGAAAAGTGAGGTTGTGAGAGCATCAGGCTCACCGCGGAAGCCGATACCGAAAATACAGTCTATAATAAGCTGTGAATTCTCAAAGTATTTATCGGTTGAGCCGTTATCGGTATAATAAACAATATTTATACCCATTGCACGCACGCGAGAGAGCATTTCAGAGGATTCGGGGTCTGACGGAAGACCCATAGCCATCATAACGGTGACACTATATCCGCTTTCAAAGAGCTTACGGGCGATTACGAAGCCGTCACCGCCGTTTCTGCCCTTTCCGCAGATTACAAGGGCATTTCTCTTATTTGAATTTTCAAAGGTTTTACGGATAATTCTCGCACAGTATGAGCCTGCGTTCTCCATAAGCTGAAGATAAGAAATCCCGCCCTCATTGGCAAGCTGTTCGACTTTTCGGGTATTTTCTACTGTTAAAACTCTCATATTACCACTCCACACACAGTATAGAATAATAATAACATAAAAAAGGAGAGTTTTGCAACTCTCCTTTAATACTTTGTATTCAATTACAGAACATAAATGGTAACATTTCGTGAGCCCCATTTGATACACTGGCTTTCGGTGTTCATATAAAGGTCAACAACGAACTTATTCTTCTTTGCAAATCCGCCGGTATCTTCAGCGACACAATATCCGTAAACCACGCCGTCATCTGACACAATCCACATTTCTGTGCCGTAAGGAATCTGCTTTGGATTAACCGCAATTCTACCCGGCATTACAGGCTTGCCTGTTGCAGTTTTTCCGCCCGGCTCACAATAAGCAGCGGCTTTGCCTGTGATTGTGTATTTATACTCAGTAGGCACATTGTTTTTGCCGATTGAGTATTTTGAGGGAAGTGCGATTTCAGAAATAGGCTTGCCGTTTTTCTCAATCTTACTGTTACCTAGCTTACTGGTTGTTTTAACAAGTGTACCGATTGTTGTAACCTGTGTTACAGGCTTTTTAGTAACTGTTTCACTTTCAACTGATGTCGATTCAACAACGCCGTTTACTACGCGGTCTTTATAAACCACTGTTTTTGTGCCGTTAACACCCGCTGTAGTAATCTTTTTTGTGCCCTTAAGCATACTTGAAGAATACTTTGTGGTTGAAGTGAATGGCACACTTTCTTCTGCCTCGCGTGTTACATACTCAACACGAAGCACATCAATAGTAAGCTCGTTTGAAAGCTCTGTGTCTGCTGAGGGAACTACCTCATCATCCTCATCAAGAACGATTTTCTGTTCTGCGAGGAGTTCGCCTACAGTTTTAGCAGTTGACTTTACATATCTTATTTCATTATCAACATTGATTGTAAGTTCGTAATTATTGAGGATTTTAACCTCCATATTGTTTGTCACAACAGCTTTAATGTTGACGCTTGAAACAAGGTTATCTGAAAGTTCAACACCTTTTTCGGCAATAAGCTCTGACACTCTACCTGCAAAAACGAGGTTTTCTGTTTTTCCGTCCGCATAAGTAAATGTTACATTACTTGCACGGCATACAATAATTCGGCTGTCCTCACCCGCTGTGAAGTCATCAAGGATAAGTTTATCGTTTTCGGACAACTGAATTCCTGCTTCGGCAACAATTGCATATGGGTCAGTTTCACTTGACTCTACTCTTGTTACCTGTGAGCCCTCATAAACATCTGTTATATAGGTCTCACTTGTGGCAGCGAAAGCTGTTCCGGCGCAAAGAACGGCAATTGCCATTATCAAAGCCGTAACTCGTAAAATTGTTTTACGGGTTGCTTTTACCTGCCCTCTTAATTCTTTATTCATCATTCTGCTCCTTTAATAAGCTGTGCTATCCATTCAAGATTTTTTGAACGGCTTGCCTGTTTACCGCCTTAGAAAAGACAGTAACGCAGTCGCTGAAAACACAACCGTTATTCTCGCTTTGTGACCTTGCACATTATATTCAACCGTCAACAAAAAGTCAAATTTTTTTGAAAAAGTTTTTTGTGCAAATGTGCCAAAAACCGAAGTCAATTTTTGACTGAATATCCCAATTGACCTCTTATTTCCACCATATATTGTGGTTTTCGGCTTGTTTTTTGTTAAAATTTTTGTGAGATTTTTAAAAAAACATTAAATTATTACAAAACGGTTACAAAATTTTGAGATTTTAGCCTATTTTTCACCCCTATCTTGTCCTTATTCTATGTATATTTTCTGGAAATTATACCTTTGTTTTCCTATACTATTATATATAGGTTATTTTTTATATAAAAGCAACAAAAAAATGACGGAGAAAAAATCTCCGTCAAGGGTTGATTATTGATATTGCACAAAATAACCGATTTGATGTATTTGTAAGGGAAATTCACAAATCGCCCGTTTGAATCCCTCCACCGCTTTCTCTCTTTAGACAAAGGATGCTATAAGCTTATGCAAATACTGTTTGCACTAATACCATATACAAAACTGTTCCCACGCCGATGCTGAGTAAATTATTTCTTTTCCAGATATGTAACAATACAACTACCGCACCTGCGATAAGGTCGGGAAGTCCGAATGGAAATTCGGTAGGCACTACACTTTTAAAGCAATACACCACAAGCATACCGATTACGGCGGCGGGCAACACCTTGCCAAGATACTGAACGGTTTTGGGAATTTTTTTGCCGTCGGGGAACAAAAGAAACGGAATAACACGGGTTGCAAAGGTGGTGAGTGCCACCAATACTATTATAATTACTGAACGCCAAAAGGATACGGGGAGATTACTCATCGCTTTCCGCCTCCTTTTCTGTCTCTGCGTCTTCTTCGTGCTTATTAAGTGGTGATTTCTTGAAGGCGAGAAGAATTGAGAGTATGCAAATCATTGAGGGTAACACAAAATTATCCTTACCGAAAAGCAAAAGGCAAATTACAGAGCTGATTATACCCACAATTGCAGGAAAGTGATTTTTGCTTGTAAGCCATTGCTCTGTGAGAATTACAAGGAACAAGGCTGTCATTGCAAAGTCGATACCCGTTGAGTCAAAGGGAATAAGTGTCCCTGCAACCGAGCCGATGATTGAGCCGATTATCCAATAAGACTGGTCAAGAATTGAAAGCGCAAATAAAAACTTGCCCTCGTTCATTCCTTGTGGAGTTTTTGTGAGAAAATACAACGAATATGTTTCGTCTGTCAACGAAAAAATCAGATATGGCTTGAATTTTTTTGCAGATTTGAAGCGGTCAAGGAGTGAAAGTCCGTAAAACACATGGCGCACATTCACCATAAAGGTAAGAAACACCACCTGCAAAAGACTAACTGCGGGGTCAAAGAAGTTCACCGCAAGATACTGCCCTGAGCCCGCATAAACCGTAAGGCTCATTATTGCCGCCCATATAAAATTATAGCCTTTTTCTGCAAACATTACGCCGAATGCTATACCAATAAATAAGTACCCCGTCATTACGGGTAAGGTGTGCGGAAATGCCGCTTTAAAGGCGGCTTTAAATGTATTTTGCTTTTCCAAAATTATCACCGTGGAAGATTGTACTACTTATTTTTTTTAATTTCAATATTAAAATTATAACTTAATTATTTTATGCATTCACTTGCTTAAGGGATTGATATTGTCTTTCAATTTCATTCCATTTAAAAAGATTTTCTGCTTTGAGCTTTTCTACCTCGTCACATACTATTTTTGCACCGAGGTATTTTTCTTTTTCGGCTTTGGTCTTGTAATTTTCGTATTCTTTCAAAGCGTTTTGTGCCTCATAAACAAGTTCGAGATTCACAAGAGTTGCGGTGTCAAAATCCTCGTGTTCAAAATCTGCGAACATTGCGCGAAGCTTAAGCGCATTAATCATATTCTTTCGTTTTTCTTCGCTCAAATCATAGAAAAGGAATGGAATAATCGAAAGAATTGTGCCCATAATTGCACAGACAATCACGATTCTTACAAGAGGATTTCTGAAATCTGCATTATACAAATCGTCATAGTTATTTGTAAAGCCGTAAGCCTTGAAAATAAGCGGGAACACATAGCCTGTAGCCAATGCCACAATACTGCCGATTAAAATTCCGCTTTGGTCAATAAAGCCCTCAAGTCTGTCACCTGTTTTATACTGCTGATAATCCATCATATCCGCTTTCATTGCAGGAAGATAGATAATTGAAACTGCGCCAACCATTTCTTTTATAAATATGCAGATAAACAACAGTACATAGTTTTTATAAAGGAATATCATAAGCACAAGGCAAACAACCTGAATTGAAAGTGAGATTAAGCAAATTCTCTTTTTGCCAAGCTTATTTGTAAGCGGTGCTGCCGCCACCATACCCGGTGTATAAGCCTCGCCTTTAATAACGGTCATAATCGAATACGCCACAGGATTGTTCATTCCGTAATAAAATATCCATTGGAATATGTAGCCGTATCCCTGATTTAAGAAGCTGAGCCATTGAGAAGTATTTATAATCCAGAAATATTTATTGTGAGAAACCTTTTTAAGTCCCTCAAAGAAATTCATTTTCTGAACATACTGCTTTGGTACAATTACTCGCTCTTTTGTGCCGAAAACACAGAGCATACTCACAAGTATACCGATTGTGCAGAAAATAGGGAAGCCGATACGATAGGTTTTAATATTATCAAGAGGTCCGATAAGGGGCATAACGGGGTTTATGACCGTTGGTGCAAAGGAGTAAATAATTGAACTGATTTCGATTATCCAAGAGCGTTCCTTTGAATTTGCCGACATAACCTGAACAAGCCCCGAATATGCTGAACTGTAAAACGGTGAGAAAAACTGCAAAAGTGTATAGCACACAAAAACTGCAATGAGTTTTTCGTTGTATTCCATAGTTTCATATGGCAGATACACAAACACCGTACCGATTAAGGCAGTTGGCAGACCTAAGGTCATAATATAGGGGCGGAATTTACCCATTTTACTCTTTGTATTATCAAAAAGCATTGCGCGGGTAGGCGCAATAAGCAACATAATTAGCGTTGTTATAACATTCATGGTCTGCAAATCAAGGGCTTTAATGCCGATTGATGCGCCAACAATCATACTGCCTGCGCTAAGACCTATCATACCCACAATTGCGGTAATGAAATAAACACCTGCACCGCCGACTGAATATGCCACGATTTCTTTGTAGGGCACATAGCTACCCTCGGGCGCGGTACTCCAATTTGACTTGACAGTTCTTATGCCGTTGGATATTTTTCCAAAAAGATTACTTGGTTTCCCCATAATTTCACCCACCAAAATTTTCTTATAAATTCATTATAATGCTTTTTTAGTGTAAAATCAATTATATACTTTGCGAAGTCTTGAAAAAGGTAAAAAATTGTTGTAAAATGTTATCATAAAAATACATAAAGGAGATTGGATATGGATTTTTCAATTTTTGACTCATTTGACATGAGCGTGTTCACTTTCTTTGGTGAATACATTCACAGTGCCGCAATGAACATTGTTGCAGAGTTTATAACATTTTTCGGTGGCGGAGCTTTTGTGACCCCTATGGCAGTTGTTGGTGCTCTTTTAATCCCGTTTAAAAAGACACGCAAATTCGGTATGGCAGTTCTTTTTGCAGTTTTAGTAGGAACACTTTGCACAAACCTTGTGATGAAGCCTTTGTTTGCTCGTCCTCGCCCCTATATCTACTATGCAGACAACCCCGTGTTCATGAGTTGGCATGAATTTGCAGGTGGTCATCTTGAGAGTGAAAAATCTTTCCCATCGGGTCACACAACTGCCGCTTTTGAATTGGGTGTTGCGATATTCCTTGTATTGAAGAATAAGAAAATCGCTTGGGTTTTCCCCGTATTCTCTGCACTTATTGGTCTTTCAAGAATCTACCTTATGGTACACTATGTAACAGATGTTATTGGTGGCGTATTTGTTGGTGTATTTGCAGGTGTTATGGGATACCTTATAATGAAAGCAATTATGAAAAAGACCGAAAACACAAAGTTTGCAGAATTTGATTTAGCCGAAAAATTAAAAAAGAAAAAGGCATAAATATTTATAAACCCTCTCACCCGTGTCAAAACTCTACACGGGTGATTTTTTATGCACAAAAGAGTTGCATTTGCATTTTTCACGATGATGGCAGTTTTCGGTCTGCTGGCAGTAAACCTTGCTTTAATTGTTATTGATACTGAGATTTCGCCGTCTTCACAAGGCACAAATACTCGAAGTGTGGTACTTTCGACCTCTCGCGGTATGATTTATGATTACAATATGAAACGGCTTGTGAATAATACATCAAAATATGTAACGGTATGTTTACCCACGACAGACGCACTCAATTCAATATCAGAAAGTGTTACTGACAATGAAAAAAATGCGATTTATGAGAATATGACCGCGGGCAAAACGAGTATTCTCACAACTGCGGAAATCTTTAATGAGCCACATTTGAAATCCATTGAGATTACTGACCGCTATTCATTCAATCAGCCCTGCGTGCACTTAATAGGTCATCTTGATGAAAACGGCACGGGAGCAATGGGGCTTGAAAAAGCATATGATAGTTATCTGTCTCAACAAAGGGGTGAATTAAAGGCGGTTTGGGGTGTTGACGCGCTAAATCACATTCTTTACGGTGACGGAATAACAACAAAAAGCGACGATTATCTTTCCCCTGCGGGAATTCAATTGACAATAGATTTGGACATTCAGCGGATTGCAGAAGATGTGCTTGCTGAATTCAACATTGACAAGGGGGCGACGGTAGTAATGGACAGTGAAACCGCTGAAATTCTCGCCTGTGCCTCGGTGCCTGAATTTAACCCGCTTGATTTGTCGACGGCTATAAACAATGAGGACTCCCCTTTTATAAACCGTGCAACTACCCCTTACAGCGTAGGCTCGGTTTTTAAGCCCTTTGTTGCAACGGTGGCGATTGAAAATAATATTGATTTTACACACAACTGTACGGGCAGTATTGAGATAAAGCGTAGGGTATTCAGGTGCAGTGAGTCTACTGCACACGGGTTTGTAAATATGACAACTGCAATGGAAAAATCCTGCAACACATATTTTATTGCCTTGGGGCAGAAAATCGGTAGTGAAAAGCTACTTTCACTTTGCGCTGATTTCGGGTTTGGAAAGTCTGTAGAACTAGCTGACAATATGTATTTAAAATCGGGCAAGCTACCCACCGCAGAAAGCATAACCTCACCGCAGGCGTTGGCTAATCTGTGCTTTGGGCAGGGGGAATTGCTTATAAGCCCCGTGCAAATGGCGGTGGCTTATTGCGTATTCACAAACGGCGGTTATTACCGAGAGCCGACACTTATGAAAGGAATTATCGACAAAAACGGCGAGGTAATTCAAAAGGTAAAACTGCCCGACGCATGCAGAATTATAAGCGAAAGCACGGCAGAGCGTGTTGATGAGATTTTAGATAGTGTTGTTACAAACGGTAACGCGAAAAGGGCTTACTCGGAATTCGCAGATTGTCACGGCAAAACCGCAACTGCGCAAAGCGGTTGGTATGAAAACGGAATTGAAATTAATCACACTTGGTTTTGCGGGTCTTTTGTGGTGAATAACAAAAAATATGTAGCAGTAATTTTCAAAGAGGACGGAAAATCGGGTGCGTTGGATTGCGCACCGGTGTTTAAAGAGTTGGCGGAAAAAGTTTATGAAAAAATGGCATAAAAATAGCGATGAAGGAATCCCTCCACCGCTAACGCGGTCCCCCTCCCTTTAACAAGGGAGGCTTTTCCGCTATTATTTTTTTAGATTCTACTATCCCATAAGCCACAGAAGCTGTCAATGGGGTCCGTGCCCTTGAATGAATCTGCGCCTGAAACAAGATTTTCAACCAAAGCGGTCATTGTTGAGGGCTTTGAGTCATAAGCGTTGATATATGTGCGTACCTGCGGAATATCGGCAAGCATTGTTGGTGCATTCACGCTGATTGCAACAACGGGAAGCTCAAATACATACCACGGAATTTCACCGCCACCCTTTGACATACCAAATGCGGGGCGTCCGTTTGCAACATCACAGAGTGTAATTACCAAATCCTGACCTGCTACGAAATCCTTGATTGCGTTTTTACCTGCGAAATACACATTAAGGCTTGGCTTTTCACCTGCGGCAATCTGCTTTTTAATCTGGTCAAGTGGGCTTTCATAGATAAACGCATCAAATCCCTTTTCGATAAGCTTATCGCGAAGCACCTCTGCGGGATTCTGCTGTGCACCGCCACCCATTGCCATCTGAACAAGCGCGTCCATTGGCCCTGCCGCGCCCTTAACATACACAATCATAATTCTCTTGTATTTTTCGGGTGTGAGCGGAAGAACATCTGCATCCTTATATTTTACAAGTGTAATACTGTCGTTACTGATGGCGGCTGAAGCGTTTTTATACTCTTCTTTACCAATATTTGCAACTGCTTCGGGTGCGGGAACAATTGTCTCTTTATCCTTTTTGTTAAGTCCCATATGAGCCTTAAGACCGAGAATACGAGTAAGTGCCTCAACCATTCTTTCTTCGCTGATTGTACCGTTTTTATAAGCCTCAAGCATTGTTGCGAAGTCTTCTTCGGGGTCATTAAAGAAGAGGAACATATCGCAACCCGCGTTAATTGATGCGGGGAGCATTTCTTTTCTTGTCATACGGTCGGTCATAGCAACCATATGGCTTGCGTCAGTTACAACCATACCGTTAAAGCCCAGCTTATCGCGGAGAAGTCCTGTCATAATTTCGGGACAAAGAGTTGCGGGGAGCATTTCTTCGTCTTTAATGTCGGGGTTAATACCGCGCATATATTCGGGCATCATAATATGACCGCCCATAATGGCATCAAGGTCGACGTCAATAAGAGTTTTATAAACATAGCCGTATGTATTCATCCACTCTTCTTCGTTAAAGCTGTTGATATTATTTGCAATATGAGCGTCGCGGAAATCCTGACCGTTACCGGGGAAATGCTTTGCGGCACAGGCAAAACCATCAATTGTGTGAGCACCGTCAAGATAAGCCTTACTCATTTCAGCAACTCGCTTGGGGTCATTACCAAATGCGCGGGCTACAACCTCGGTATTCTGCCAATTGTAGTGAATGTCACAAACGGGGGCAAACGCCATATTACAACCAATTGCGGCTGCTTCTTCATTTGACATACGGCCCAAATCGTGAGCGTACTGATTATTACCCGTTGCACCGATTTTAATACCGTTTGCAATGAATGTACCGTCAGAGCAAGCACCGTTACCGCCTGTTTCTGTGTTACAAGCAATGAAAACAGGAATTTTTGCGTATTTCTGCAAAATTCTGTTCTGCATCTGCACAGCCGCACCGGGCATATTGTTATAACGGCAACCGCCGAGGTGATATTTTTCCATAAGCTCTTTGAGATATTCTTCGTCAATACCCGCTGTGAGCTGGAAGAACAACTGACCAACCTTTTCTTCGTCGGTCATATTCTTAATTGTTTCGTTAACCCATTTGATATCTTCGTCTGAAAGATAATAGGGCTTTGCTTTTAAATCTACCATAATGTATAACTCCCTTTTAAAAAATTCTTATTAAAATTATTATCCACCTAAATTCTTGAGAAATGCACATTTCAAATCATCTGCGTATTCCCCGCCAAAAGTGCCATTTATGAACTTTTCGAATCCGCATTCGATAAAATCTTTCCAAGAAAGTCTTTCATAACAAACTAAAATCGGGTAATAATAAACTCCGTTTTTCTCTGCCGCCTGACAGTCGCCGGGGGCATCACCGCACATTAAGATTTTGTCGGGTGAATAGCCTTTTTTGAGAAGTTCGCCAATGCAATAAGCCTTGCTGCCCGCATCCTGAGCACAGACAACATCAGTATGCTCTAAAAGTCCGTGTTTTTCCCATTCCTCGATAACTGCGTCATAATTTGCACTCGAAACGATTGCCACATCTGCACGCTCGTGAGCGAATTTAAGAGCCTCTTTTGCCTTCGGGAATGGCAACTTCTTTTCTTCGGGAAGGGCGTTTATTGATTTATTGACTTCAACACTCCAATTAAGTGCTTTTTTGAGTGAAATGCTGTCGGGATTTTCGACAATCGCTCTTTTAAGCGCATCATTTGAAAGCTCGTCACTTGTTTCTACCCAATGAACAAGAGTGTTTAAATCCTCAATTTTGCGGTATTGCTCGTTGATTTCACCAAGGGCAAGGGCTAAACCTTTGAAACGGTTTATTCCGCGTGTCATTGTAAAGAGATTAATATCATTCCAACGGTCAAGAATGGCGTATTTCCATTCTTCAAGCTCCCATTCGGTCACCATACAAGGACCGAAGCAGTTATAGTGCTTGATATCCATTGTGTCCATTGCACAACCGTCGCTGTCAACACACACAAGATATTCTTTTTGTTTTTTAAAATTCACAAGATTTGTGGGCATAGCGTATCCCCTTTTCTTTTTGTTACTTATATTATAAAATAAATCTGCTAAATTTCATATGTAGAAAATTAGCAGATTACAGTAATTTTTTTAGGTGTAAATATAAATACATAAAAATTAGACGAGAATTATAGTTTGCGGGTTCGAGTCCCCAATATTTAGATATAAAAAAATAGAAACAGACATCACACGATACCCGTTTCTATTCTTGGTGGGCCAACAGGGACTCGAATTATAGATTCACAACGCAAATGGGGAATTTGCGTTGTGCTTTTGGCTAAAAATGCTTCCCCGAAGCATTTTCTAAACGCCAAAACCCTCGCGGGTTCGAGTCCCATATATTAAATCACTAAAAACAAAAACGGGCATCACACGATACCCGTTTCTATTCTTGGTGGGCCAACAGGGACTCGAACCCCGGACCGTCCGGTTATGAGCCGGATGCTCTAACCAACTGAGCTATTGGCCCTCAGTTGCTAAAATATTATATATTTTATTGAACAAAAAGTCAATAGTTAATTCACTTTAATTTTATTCAAAATTCAGACAACAAATTACAAAAATATAAAGGGAGCCTTAACTCCCTTTATTCAAATTCCTTTACAGGCAAAATCCTGCCATTTGCTGTCTTTTGAAAGCTCACCGCCGTCTTTAAAGGTAGCGAGAGCATTTGAGTCATTCTTAAGCCACGCGTCAAACCACTTCACCGCATAGCCCGAATAATCTGACGGGTTAGTACAACAACGGGTGTGAATTGCACCCTTGAGTGAAGCATAAACCGCGGGACCTTTGCAGATTTCATATGCGGGCTCAATCCACATTCCTGCATCAACAATCATATCACTGCTACCCGCAATAAAGAATGTAGGCGTTGACAATAACTCTGCCTCGTAATCGTAATTACTGCCCGCAAGTGAGAGAACACAGTCAATTCTTGAGTCTGTCGCGGCGGCATTTACCGAGCTTCTGCCACCCTGCGAATGACCCATAGCACCGATTTTTTCGGTATTTACCTTTTCATAAAAAATGCTCGAATTATCGCTGTTTTGTGCAATTATGAAATCAATTGAGTCTCGCTGTGCTGTACCGTCATCCGCCATAATTTCACCATTTGCGATTACTATGTATCCGCCCTCGGCGATTTCTTTAAGCAAGCCGTCATACATATCGGGCGGGCACATTGTACCATTTGCCCACACGATTGCGGGGTAAGTTTTACTGCTTGACTTTATGTTGTCGGGATAATAAACAATCTGTTTTACCGAATTATAAGTGTATTCTGCCTTGGCAACGGTGATTTTTTGAGACTCTGTTGGGTCTTCTTTTTTAGCCGTGGTTGAGGTTGTGCTTTGATTTTGAGTGGGCTTTTTGTTGTCCTCTTTCTTTTGAGTTGAGGGCTCTGTGGTGGTAGAGCTTTGCTCGTCAGAGGGCACTTCATCATCCCACAAGGGCTCATCATCGAAAAGATTATCGTCTGAAACATCTTCGGTTGTATTAGGCGCTTCACTACCCGCGGGCTCATTTTTGCCACAAGCGGTAGCGGTCAAAAGCATAATCAAAGCCAAAAGCAATGCAATGTATTTTTTCAAATTCTTCATTTCGCCAACCCCAAATAATTTTATAGTTTGATTTTAACATAACATATTATAAAATTCAATGGCAAAAAGCTTGTGATATTGTTTGTAGGTACACGAATCGCCCGAAATAATTACATATCAAACCACAACGGTCGCTTCGTGAAGCGACCCTACTACGATTTTCAATGGCGAAAACTCATCTAATTTGTAACCGCCAATTTTTTAGGGCTTCTCCTTGAGGAGAAGCTGTCGCGGAGCGACTGATGAGGTGTAGGATACGAAGTATCCGTTGTAAATTATTCTCCACCTCATCCACCGCAAGCGGTCCCCCTTCCCCTCAAGGGGAAGGCAATACAAAAAGCCGGTGCACCCGCAAGGGCACACCGACCTTTTGTTTGTGGAGCATTAAGCTTTGTTTTTTCTTCTTACTCGTAACGGTAAACTGTGATAGTCTCTGAGCCTGCTGTCATTGTAACCTTGATACGATAGTTCAAGAAAATGTTAGCTGTAGCTGTTTCTTCTAATGCAAGAGAGTATCCCGATGCTTTTGTTGCAGTCCAAGTTTCAACTGTTTCATAGCCATCAGATGTTTCTTTCTGATAGTAAATAACGATTTTAAGTGATGTTTTAACCTGTGATGTAAGCGTAGCAGAAGTCGGAGGCCAAGCGGTC
>JAZNYY010000052.1:0-4369 GCA_045594645.1 Candidatus Fimenecus sp. | reverse complement strand
TTTCTGATCTTGTTATGTAATTATTCGGGTCTGCTACGGTTACAATTCCCAACTTGAATTTTTGGTGGTCTTCAACCTGTGAATTGTGATTTACAATCAGCCATTTCAAGAAGAATTCAACCACATTTCCGTCAGTGGATGCCGTGATATATTCTTCATCTTCAAAAAAATCTTTAGGGAAATTGAAAGGTGCGACAACACTGTCATTGAAAAAAGCCATTAACCCTTCAAGGTCAACGGCTTTCGTGTTGTACATATCAAGTGAACTTTCGGTCATCGTACCTCTGAACACAACACCGAATTCATCAGAGATTTCAAAGATAGACTTCAGCGGCTTGAGTTCCCCGTAAAAGGGATGACTTTGATAAATCGTGAAAGAACCTTCACCAACCGCATTGACCGCCACTTTAACCTTCGGATTTTCAACTATCAAAGAAGGGTCGCGGTGGTCATATAAAATATAATCATCACATTTTATTTGATACATTATAGCGCCCCTTCCTGATATGTGAATGTTACTGCGCCTGTTGTTTCAACAGTTACTTCATTTTCACCCTGTTTCAGTTGAATGCCGAGTATTTTGTGTGTACCAGCATTTAAGCTGTATGTGCTATCGTTGAAGGTCAGTGTTGTTTCTGCTGTAGTTTCAACAGTGGGAACAACAGGCATTCTATCGTTTAAAAGAATATGACTTCCAGTGGCAACAGATACCACCGTAAGTTCTTTTTTATACTTGTAGGGATGCACCGTTGCTTTTATGACAAACTGCCTGATTTTTTTATCAAACAAGTATTCATCAACAACACACCTGCCTTTGTAGAAATAGTCAGGGTCTTTGTCAAGAACGATGCTGCAAGCAAGGCCGTTCAAAGCGTTGCTAACCGCTGTTTTCTTTGCTTCAAAAGCCCCTTCAGACAAGCCGCCTGAAGGGTTCATTGTAAATGTGAATTTGCATTCCCTTGAAGAATAGTTGACATCGCCCAGAGCTTCAGTCAAATCAAGGGGAATGTCAGAACCCGGAATCTCAATAAAGTTCGTTTTCGGGGTCGCCGGGGAAATTTCAACCTTTGACAAGATAAGGTTGAAATCCCTGAAAGAATGTAAGTTGTTAAATGTTATACCTCTTTTCATTAAGCTCTGCCCCTTTCCTTATTCTTTTGAATTATACCGAGTTGCTTATCAATTTTTGGCGCGTGCCTTTTTATAAATAAATCTGCATCAAAACCAAGGTCAAAGTCAAGTGCTTCAAGAAACTGCGGGAAGTAATCAGCAAGAATTTCAATAAGCTTCTGCAAGTAATAGACAACTGCACTGTTTTCACTTGCAACAGCCGCCTGAATCATTCTCATTAATGTGCTTGTTCCTGAAACAACTTCAGAACCAGCTTCACCACCGCCCATAAATGAACCGTTTGCCGGGTTATATCCGAAAATTGTCGGGTCATTCATAATCATAGGGTTATTCATAGCCTTTTTATACCATTGAATGCTTAACTTCGGTACTGAAGGCGGTGAAATCGAGAGTTTGCCGGACACCTTGAAATGCGGCAGTTTGATTTTAGGAAAGGATATTTTCATATTTTTGAAAAAACCTGTGATTGAATTAACAGCCTGTTTAACTTTGTTTTTTGCCGTTTCGACAGGTGATGTAATCGCTGATTTTATGCCATTAAAAACACTTGTAACCGTTGATTTTGCAGAATTAACGGCGATTGATATGGTTGTCTTGATAGCATTCCAAACCGTAGTTGCAGCCGTTTTAATGCCGTTAAAAATCGAAGAAACAGTTGATTTAATAGAATTAAACACATTGCTTACTGTCGATTTAATAGCGTTTATAACAGTTGAAATCGCTGACTTGATAGCATTCCACACAGTTGTAACAACGCCCTTAATAGCATTTACAGCCGTAGAAACAGCTGATTTTATACCGTTCCATACAGTTGTAACAATATTCTTAATACCGTTTAAAACTGTTGAAACAGCGGTTTTTATTGCATTCCAAGCGGTTGAAAGACCGCTTTTAATAGCATTCATCAGATTTTTGAAACCTTCTACAAGCGGCGTTGAAAATTCGGCGATTTTATTTAATATTCCCGTGAATATCGTTGTCAAGCCCTCGAGCATAGCTTGAAGGAATTGTGGAAAAGCTGCAACTATGCCCTTTACGAGTTCCCATACACCCTGTAGCAACGCCGGAAAGTTTTCTGCAATTGCAGTTGCAATAGAAACCATAATTTCAGGAAGATAGTCAATAATAGGCTGTATGATTTGCGGCAGCATTGTGCAAAGCATAACAATCATTGACACCAAAGCATTAACCAACAACGGGATCAGATTAGGCAAAGCCGCAACAAGAGCCTGAATGATTTGTGGTAATGCCTGAATCAGTGCATTGATAATCTGCTGAATACCTTCAATCAGTGCCGGAAGCGCCGCCATTATAGCTGAAATTATCGTAGGCATAGCTTCAACAATGCCATTGATTAAGGACACCGCCCCTTCAATAAGAACTGGAAGAATTTCCTGAAGCAACGGCGGTAACATAGGAATAATTTGATTTATTATATCGGTAATGCCCGATATAAGGCGGGGCGCAAGAGTTTTAAGGTTTTTAACAATAACATTTGCAGCACTTGAAAAAGCGTTCACAAGGTCTTCAACGCTACCTGAACCGTCAAGGAAATTTGTCAAAGCTGCCTTTGCTGTCCCCAGTGAACCTGCAAGGGTTTCATTTTCCTTTGCATAATTACCGGCTGCATAGGCGGTCTTTTCCATAAACATTTCCATAGCAAGACCGATCTTTTCCTGATTGGTCATTTCGGATGTCGATTTTTTAATACCCTTTTCAAGCGCATAAGCCTGAAGGGTTGTATCGTTCATAGCAACGCCGAGATTATCCATCATCGTGAAGTTGCCCTTTGCTGCACCTGCGATTGCTTCCATAGCCGCCGAAGTATCAATACCCATTATCGAAGCAACATCAGCCGCCCTTTGCATCGCCCCTGAGGACAAGTCCATTGAATCTTTTATGCTGAAGCCAGCTCCCTGAAACAATGCACCCATTTTGTTTGCTGTTGCAAGGTAATCAGAAGTTGACAAGCCCATATTTGAAAAAGCGGTCTTTGCTGTGTCTTGCATTTTGCCGGCGTACTTACCGAATACAGCTTCTGAACCGCCCATATTTTGTTCAAGTTCACCACTCATATTCAGTGCCTTAACGGTTAATGCACCCATAGCAGCACCGCCAGCCGCAAGACCTGTTGCGACTGTCTTACCTACAACGGCAGCACCTTTGCCAATGGTTGAAAATGCTTTTGATAGTTTGCCTTTCGCCTTTTCGCCCTTTTGACTTGTTTCATCAAGGGCGTTGTTTGCATCAGCATTATCAACGGTAATAGTGCCTAAAAGTTTGAATAAATCCATAGTTTAAATCACCCCTTTTTTTCAGGGTTGAAGTTTTGAAGAATATTTATCGAATTTTGAATTGTTGTTTCAATATCATCCACGGACAGGGCGGCATTCTTACTGTCGTTTTCAACACTTTCTTTGAAGTCATTGAAAGAGCGTTCCCATTCTCTGAACAGATAATATTCCCAAAGATGCTTTTCCTCTTTTTCTTTGTTGCTACAAGCAACAAAATTTTCAACAAATTCGGTGAATCTGCCCGCCTGTATCATCCCGTCAATAAAAAGAAAAGGACTTGCATATCTTTTGAATAGCAAGTCCATAAACAGAAAATCATTTATTTGAACAATTTTGAAACAACCGAGAAAAAATCCTTGAATTCTTCCTTCTTGACAACATCGACAATCATTTCAAAAACATCGAGGATAGGAAGACTTTTAACTTCTTCAACACTTAAGTCGGAAACGCTCGAAAGGAACCTGAATATGTCGGCTTCGGCTTTTTCGATGTTAGCGAATAACACTTCAGCAACATCAAAAGCCGTGGGGAGGATTGAAATGCCGATTGCGGCGAAGATGTCATCACCGCTGTTTTCGTCCTTTTCTGTGCCTTCAGCTTTGTCTTTAAAAAGCGAAACAACCTGTTTGATTGCTTCTTCTGAAATGCAGCTTTTAAGCTCTTTAAGACCGATTTTGCGAACAATCGACACCACAGGGACGATGTGTTCACCCGTGAGAGGTTTCAAAGTGTAGGGTTTTGTTTTTGCGACTGTTGCTGTTGCCTGAACGGCTGCACCATTTATATTTTCCATTGTTCAAATACTCCTTTTAATCTGTTTTATTTCTTTGTAGTTGCAGGGGCTTCATCTTCAATAAGTTCAATATATCTGCCTTTTGAGTTGATTTCATTCACCCTTTTTGCAGATGCTTCAAAAACTTCCCCCTGCTTACGCTTGGTTTTTG
>JAZNYY010000051.1:0-13045 GCA_045594645.1 Candidatus Fimenecus sp. | reverse complement strand
CCTCGACGACCCTTTTAGTTATATCTCTTATTTGGTTAGGGCCGTCGAGGACGCCGACCCCTACAAAACATTAGATAATATCGTGTTTGACAATAAAAATCCTTTTCGTGTCAATGCTAAACCATTTTCATCTGCGCTCATATACCCATTGTCAATGAAAATCTTTGATTTTTCATATAAATCTTTTGGGATTTTATGACCAAATCTTTCAAAAACTTTATCTTTATTCAAGCCTTCAACAAGTCGAAGACTGAGCATTGCGTATTCTGTGAAATCACCGCCGTTGCCGTCGGGGATAGGGGAGCTACCCTTTAAAAACGCATTGAAATCGCGGTCATAATAAAATCGTTTGCCATTCAGAAATGAATGTGCAGATGGACCAAGCCCCAAATATTCCTCACAATGCCAATATTTGAGGTTGTGCCGGCTTTCAAAACCCGCTTTCGCAAAGTTTGAAATTTCATATTGCATTATACCGTTATTTTCAAGGGATTCACACATTTGTAAATATAAATCTGCCGTCAAATCATCATCGGGGAAGTCATATTTCTCGCGATTTTTATAAAAATGTGTATTTTCTTCAAGCTTAAGAATATACGCGCTTATGTGTGGCACGCCGAGAGAAATGCAGAACTCAAGAGTTTCATTTAAACTCTTTTCTGTTTGCTCAGGCACGCCCAACATAACATCAAGAGTTATATTTTCAAAGCCCACTTTTTGAGCAGATTTTACCGCATTTTCAACTTGGCTTCTGTCACTTAATCTGCCAAGAATTCGCCTTTCGCTATCAACTGCCGATTGAAGCCCCATTGAAATTCTGTTCACACCTGAGTTGTGAAGAATTTTGAAGAAATCTTCATCTAATCCATACGGATTGCACTCTATGGTGATTTCGGCATCATCTGTCAAAAAGCCCGAATTGCACGCATTTACAAGGCTTGTGAGTCTTTTTGCCCCTAAAACTGACGGAGTTCCGCCACCGATGTAAAGTGTATCACCTTTACAACTACAACTGTCCTGTAAAGCAGAAACACTTGACAGAATTTTACTCTGTAAAGCTCTTGTGTATTCGTCTTTTTCTGTGTCTTTACCCGAAAATGAGTAAAAATCACAGTAGGGGCATTTTGATTTACAAAAGGGAATGTGCAAATATAGTCCTATATTTTTCATACTTTAATATAAGTGATTGTGTGACCGCAGGATTTTATGTATTTCACAAGGTCATTGAACTTCAAAAATACTGTCGCGTGGTTATCATTTGGGTGACAACCCACAATATCTTCATTCTTCAAATCAGCGTCAAAATAGATTTCAAGCTCGCGCTCGGTATCATAAATTACGCCGAAAGGGGACACTGAGCCCTTTTCAACCTTTAAGTATTTCTCTAATCTTTCATCAGAGGCAAAGCTTAATTTTGTTGAGTCGATTTCTGCGCGGATTAACTGCAGATTTGCCCTTTTGTCACCGTGAAGAACAACAAGCATATTGCGAGTACCCTTCACATCGCGAAGCACAAGGTTTTTTGGAATATGACCATGTGAGTGCAGGTCATACTCTGCGATTTCCTCCATTGTGAATGCAGCGGGGTGCTCAATTTTTTTGTATTCTATTTCTAATTCTGCTAATTTTTCAAAAATTTCTTTATTCATCATCAAGCTTAAGCACAGCCATAAATGCCTCTTGCGGAACTTCAACCGTACCGAAGTGGCGCATACGCTTTTTACCTTCCTTCTGTTTTTCAAGCAATTTCTTTTTACGGGTAATGTCACCGCCATAGCACTTTGCAAGAACATCCTTACGCATAGCCTTAACGGTTTCGCGGGCAATAACCTTGCCGCCAATCGCCATCTGAATGGGTATTTCAAACATCTGGCGCGGAATATTATCCTTAAGCTTTTCAGCAATTCTTCGAGCCTTGGCGTATGCCTTTTCGCTGTGAATCATAAATGAAAGCGCGTCAATAATGTCACCGTTGAGAAGTACATCAAGCTTAATTATGCTTGAACGCTGATAATCACTCATTTCATAGTCGAATGAAGCATATCCGCGGGTGCGAGATTTAAGCACATCAAAGAAATCGTAAATGATTTCGTTAAGAGGTAAAATATAGTGCAAATCAACGCGGTCAGAGGCGAGGTGAGTTGTGTTCACATAAACACCGCGTCTGTCTTGACACAAATTCATAATTGAGCCGATGTATTCGGGAGGAGCATAAATATGTGCCTCAACTGTGGGCTCTTCGCAATAGTCAATAACCGCAGGGTCGGGGTAGTGGCTTGGGTTGTCGATTTCAATAATCTCACCGTTTGTAAGGTGAACCTTATAAATAACGCTTGGAATTGTGGTAACAAGGTCAAGATTATATTCGCGCTCAAGTCTTTCTTGGATAATTTCAAGGTGTAAAAGACCTAAAAATCCGCAACGGAAACCAAAACCGAGTGCACCCGAGGTTTCGGGCTCAAAGGAAAGTGCAGCATCGTTTAATTGTAATTTCTCAAGTGCCTCACGAAGATTTTCGTAATCAGCACCGTCAGCGGGGTAAACACCGCAGAATACCATGGGGTTAACCTTTCTGTAGCCTGCCAATGCTTCGCTTGCGGGTTTTTCAGCGGTTGTAACTGTGTCACCAACACGGGCATCACTAACTGTCTTGATTGAGGCGGTAATATAACCAACCTCGCCCGATGAAAGCTCTTTTGCAGGCTCCATTGCGTTTGGTCGCATATAGCCAACCTCAACAACATTGAATTCTGCACCCGTTGCCATCATTCGCATTGTGTCGCCGGGCTTGATTTTGCCGTCAACAATACGCACATAAACAATAACACCCTTGTAGCTGTCATAAACCGAGTCAAAAACAAGTGCACGAAGTGGCTTGTCGTCATTATTTTCGGGTGGCGGAACAAGACTGACAATGCTTTCAAGCACCGCACCAACATTTTCGCCCGTCTTTGCTGAAACTCGCGGAGCTTCGTCGCAGGGAAGACCTATTACCTCTTCAACCTCGTTTGCAACGCGGTCTGGGTCGGCGGCGGGCAAATCTATCTTGTTGATTACGGGAACAAGTTCTAAATCGTGGTCAAGGGCAAGATATGTATTTGCAAGTGTCTGCGCCTCAACACCCTGTGACGCGTCAATAATGAGCACCGCACCCTCGCAAGCCGCAAGAGAACGCGAAACCTCATAGTTGAAGTCCACATGACCGGGGGTGTCAATCAAGTTAAGCTCATATTCCTCGCCGTCATTTGCCTTGTAGTTAAGCTTTACCGCGTGAGCCTTGATTGTGATTCCGCGCTCGCGCTCAAGGTCCATATTGTCAAGCAATTGCTCGGTCATATCACGCTTTGCAACAGTTTCAGTTAGCTCTAAAAGTCTGTCAGCAAGGGTAGATTTACCGTGGTCAATGTGAGCAATAATTGAAAAATTTCTGATATTTTCTTTCTTTGCCATAGTTTACCTCTATATGTTTTTAAATCCGTTGCCGAGAATTTGCTTTGATTGTGTCACAATGAAAAAAGCATTTTCGTCGGCTGATTTTATTTTTTTAATAAATTTCTGTGTCTGATTATCATAGCAGGCACAAAGCAAAATGTTTTTTTCTTCGCCTGAATATCCGCCCTGACCTTTGAGTACGGTCACACCGCGGTTAAAATCGTTTATAATCATACGGCGGATTTCGTCACTTTTTTCTGTGATAATCATAATCATAGCACCGCGACTCACACCATAAATTATATAGTCAAGCACTTGCGCACTGACGAAGATTACCACCGCCGCATAGAGCATTGACTCAACATTACCGTAAATAATTCCGCCAAGCACAACAATTGTCGCGTCAAAAAGCAGAATTGACCGCCCGATTGAAATGTGTGGCTTTTTTATTTGAATAAGCTTTGCAATAATGTCAATACCGCCCGTTGTGGCGTTGCGAACAAATATTATGCCAAGGGCAATACCCGTAAGTGCTCCGCCGAAAAGGGACGAGAGTAACAAATCATTCTGATATACGGGTAAGATTACACCAATATCAATAAAAGTTGAGTTAATAAGCGTTGCCCATACTGTGCGAAGAACAAACCTTACGCCAAGCTTTTTAAAAGCCACAGCAAAAACGGGAATGTTCATTATGAAAAGCACCGTGCCGATGGGCAAATCAAAAAGGAAATTGAGTATTGTTGCAACTCCCGTAAACCCGCCGTTTAAAATGTTGTTGCGTGATAAAAAACAGTTGATTGCAACTGAATAGAGTACCCCGCCCAATATGAAAACAAGCGTATCCGCTAAAAACTCTTTAACTTTATTTCGGTGTATTTTCACCTGCGTCATCTCCGAGAACATTGATGACTTCATTAAGCAAAAAGTTTAAGCGTTCTGTTTCGTCTTTTAAATACAAATAACCGATAAGTGCCTCAAAGCCCGTTGCATAATGATAGTCACATCCGCTCTGGTTCTTCGGTGTGTGAGAGGTGTGGGCGTTTCTGC
The DNA here is from genome assembly GCA_045594645.1 of Candidatus Fimenecus sp. GTDB lineage: Bacteria > Bacillota > Clostridia > Oscillospirales > Acutalibacteraceae > Fimenecus. Next base: position 8,563 of record JAZNYY010000051.1, on the reverse strand, counting down.
CACGCTTAAACACCTCAAGCTCTTTTTCGGTGAGCAACGGCATAATTTTTCTCATTGCCGCCGCCTGCGCCGAAGCCTTAACCGACTGAACCGAAAGCCTATGTAACTCGCCAACGGGACGGTTGGCATCGCAAACTAACATTTCACGGACAAACAACGAAAATACCGCGTCACCTGTGAATGCAAGTGTCAGCGGACTTAAAGTGTCCGCCTTAATATCTTTACCATATAATCTCATAAAGCAACCCCAATATTACGGTACATAATCAAATTCAAGGTCATAAATGCTAACTGTGTCGCCCTCGGTAATTCCCTTGTCAATAAGAGCCTGAATTACACCGCGCTCCTGAATAACTCTTTGGAAATACTGAAGTGACTCGTAATCGTCAAGGTCGGTTTTGCAAAGAATTCTGTAAATCCAGTCTGCCTCAACAATATAAACGCCGTCCTCAACGGTAACTGTAAAGCCGTCTTTACTCTTTTTGGCGAGAACTTCCATGGGAATTTCTTCGCTTTCATATTGCTTGACAGGTGGGAGAGTTGCGAGCATTCTTGCCACCGCATTTATAATCTCTTTTGTGCCGTGCTGAATTGGTGCTACCATTTCATAGTATTCGTAGCCACGAGCCTCAATATACTCGCGGAAGCGTGCTAACTGCTCGTCTTCTGCAAGGTCGATTTTATTGCCGACTACAATCTGAGGGCATTTTGAAAGTTCAGGATTAAACTTTTCAAGCTCTGCGTTGATTGCCTCAAAATCTTCAATGGGGTCACGGCCTTCACTGCCCGCAACATCAACAATGTGAACAAGCATTCTGCATCTTTCTACATGACGCAAGAACTCATGACCTAAGCCAATACCGTCTGCCGCGCCCTCAATAAGACCGGGGATATCCGCCATAACAAAACTTTGCTCGGGTCCCATTGAAACAACGCCCAATACGGGAACAATTGTTGTGAAATGATAATCGCCGACGAGTGGCTTCGCCTGACTTACAACTGAAATGAATGAGGATTTGCCAACATTTGGAAAACCTAAAAGACCAACATCAGCAATAAGCTTAAGCTCAAGACTAACTTCCCATTCTTCACCGGGAGCACCGTTTTTAGCGAATTTAGGAGTTTGGCGTGTGGAAGTTGCAAAGTGTGAGTTACCCCAACCGCCTCTGCCACCTTTAGCGCCAATAAATTCGTCGTCAGTTGACATATCAGCCATAATAACTCCGCTTTCTTGTTCACGGATAATCGTACCGCGGGGAACTTTGATTATTAAGTCTTGCCCGCGTTTACCGCTACGCTTACCGCCACTGCCGTTTGCACCGTTTTCAGCCTTGTATTTTCTCTTGTAACGGAAATCTGCAAGGGTAGAAAGATTGTCATCAACCTTGAAAACGATGTTACCGCCGCGGCCACCGTCGCCACCGTCAGGACCGCCTGCATTTATATATTTTTCTCTGTGAAAAGCCACGGCACCGTTACCGCCGTCGCCCGCTTTAATCTTAATTTTTGCAATATCAACAAACATAATTTTACCTCGATTTATATACAATTAAATATAAATTCCCATTATCCATAATATTGTACACTAATTTTGTAAAATAATAAATAGTAAATTCAATATTTTTTTATTTTTTGTTTTGCAAATTTGAATTTGTCTGACTCATTTATATGGTTATGTAATCTTGTAGGGGCGATTCACGAATCGCCCGAAAAAGTTTAATTGCACACTTTGGTACGGTCGCTTCATGAAGCGACCCTACATAGCATTGCGTTCTGTATTAGTGAGATATAAATTCGCGTCGCAGACCCTTCATTTTGCACTTTGCATTTTACATTTTGCATTTCGACAAACTCCAATTTGTCGAGCAAAAAGAAAAAAAGTAAAATCAACTTAAAAATGCAATAAAATCTATTAAAAATCAAATATATTGTATAAAAATATATTGACAACCACAACATATTGTGTTATTATTCAATTGCAAAAGGAAAATAATGCAAAAATAAATAATTTTATGTCCATAAAAACGGACTAAAAATGCAAATTTTTACGAACATTTGTATTGACTTTTGCAAAAAATCGTCTATAATATGACTTGTAAAGAACATTTGTTCAAGCTTGTTCGGTAACGAAAAATATAAAAACTCATTCGGAGGTTGATTTTATGTCAGCAACATTTGCAATCACAACTTTAATAGAATTAGCAGTATCAATCCTTTTAATTTACGGCTTTATGCACGAAGAAAAGGTTATCGCCTTTGAACAGGCAGTTAAAAGAATTGTAATCGGCAATATCCGTCGTGCAATCCGTATCAGAAATCACAAAAAAGCAGTTGCTCGTGGTGAGCACTTGAGAGTTTACAGCTCAAACAACCGTGCCACTCAAACAAATTCAACAGTAGCATAATTTTATTTTTGTCATTTTAATCTCTTTCTCTTTCACATCTTAAAGAAAACTCCCCAAAGCTATTTTGCCTTGGGGAGTTTTCTGTGTTTTCGTAAGGGTCGGCGTCCTCGACGACCCGCGTTGGATAATATGTATTTTATATAGAAGTGAAATTTGCGTAGGGGTCATTCACGAATGACCCGTCGTGGTTTGCCCTCCACTTTTTCGGGCGATTCGTGAATCGCCCCTACATTTTACACTTTGCACTTATTCTGCAGTGTATTCTCTCACTCTCAATGGAATGTCGATTTTCTCACAAAGCTTTTTGCAAGCTTCAATATCTTCTTTTGGAATAACATCAACAACTGTGAGCTTTGTGGGAATTCCGTATTCCTTACACTCTTTAGCGAATTTGAGCATTGCGTCGAATGCGGGTTCGCCGAATGATGGGCGAGTAATTTCATTATATTTTTCCTTTGTTGGTGCGTTAAGACTAATTGAAACGCTGTCGATTACCTCGCAAATTTCTTTTGCGGTTTCGCGTTTATTGATAAGGTCAGAAAGTCCGTTTGTGTTAAGGCGGATACTTATACCCTTGCTCTTTAAATATCTGCAAGACTCAATAAGATTATTTAATGCACAGGTCGGCTCACCGTAACCGCAGATAATAATTGAGTTGTTGTATTTTGAAAAATCAAATTTTTCGATTTCTGCCTTGATTTCTTCAATTGAGGGGCTATGCTCAAACCATAGTGTTGTCGCCTCGCCGACGCTGTCCCCATTGTTACGAATACAGAAGGTGCATTTGCAGGGGCAAGCGTTCGTAATATTTAAGTATGCCTGATTTCCGTAAGTATAAACTATATCAGCCATTATTTATTCTCCTTTTAAAGTTGATTTTATCAAGTGCCGTAGCGATTATATAGAACAAAATTCCGCTTGCGACAGCTTGTATTGAGTTCCCGATTAGAGAAAGCGTTGCCGATGCAACAGAATACAAAAAGCATTCAGCCACAAAGTAACCGAGGATTGTGATAATTCCCGAAACAACGGGCATCAGCGCCGTTTTCTTATTGAGAATTTTGTCTGATTTGTTATTTCTGCAAGCAAGTGCAAAGGGTAAAACATTCACCATTTTTATTATTGCCGTTGGAACTGACCATACCGCAAAGCCTGCGAGAATATCAGCCAATGCGCCACCTAATGCACCTGCAATTAAGCAGTAGGGGAAGGGCAAAATGCAAGCAGTAAGATAAATTATACTGTCACCGAAATGAATGTAACCCTCGCCCAAGCCTGTTGAAAATTTCACAAATGCGGTTGCAAGCACTATAATCGCCGTGAATATTGCCGTGTATGTAATTCTTAAAACTGACTTTTTATTTCGCATTTATAAGCATCTCCAAATGCTTTTGAAAGTTCACTCCGTCAGGCTCGTAATCCTTGTCTGTCGGGGTGCTTTTTATTGAGCAATAGATAAAATCGGTGGCGAGATTAACTGCATCAAAAACATCCATACCCTTTGCAATTCCGCCACAAACCACACTTGAAAAAATATCGCCCGTACCCGAATAGCTACCGCCGAGAAGCCTTGATTTTACTGTATTTGTGCCGTTTTTGTCAACTATTATATTTGTAATTTCATCTTGAACTTTAATACCTGTAACAATAACGGTTTTAAGCTTTTCAGAGAGCAGAGAGCTTGCAATTACTGCGATTTCCAGAGTATTGTTTTCTCTGCTGATTTCTTTGTAATCAGCACCGCAAAGAATACACAATTCTGTAAGATTTGGTGTGATGATATTCGCTTTTTCGGTGAGCTTTTTCACCTTTTTGCAAAGCTTTTCGTCATAGGTGTCATAAAGCACGCCGTCGTCTGCCATTACGGGGTCAACAAAAATAAGTGAATTTTCGCCGAAATTCTCAATGAAATCGAGTATTATATCGACCTGCTTTTCGCTCGCAAGATAGCCCGTTAAAATGGCATCAAACTTTGCGTTTTGATTTTTCCACACATCAATGTATGGGGTTAAATGCTCGGTAAAATCAACAGAATGAAAATCGTGATAACCCGTCTGATTTGAAAGTATTGCAGTGGGTATGGGGTTACATTCGATACCCATTGCTGAAATAATGGGAAGTGATACGGTAAGTGAGCACTTTCCAAACCCTGAAAGGTCATTAATAACAGCGATTTTTTTCATTGATTTCACCTCTTGCAATAATCATTTTACGGGTATATAATATAACAAAAGTGTCTTTAATAAAATATACAAATTTGAGAATTTTTAAGGGGACAGTATAACCGTGAAAAACCGAAAATTATATATGCAGATTTACGATTATTATAAGAATTTAATAGAGAGCGGAAAAATGCCCGAGGGTGAGAAATTACCCTCAATCCGCCGTTGTGCAGAAGAGCGCGGAGTGAGCAAAACCACAGCCGAGCAAGCATATTTATGCCTTTGTGATGATGGTTACATATTGCCAAAAAGTCAAAGCGGATACTATGTTACAAAGCGTGGAAGTCTGCCCAAAAAACAAGAAATCAAGACCACCGACAGAGTCGAAAAAAGTGAAATTATATATGACTTTTCATCGGCAGGCGTTGATGAAGAGGTTTTTGATATGAATATATGGCGCCGTTATATGAAAAGTGCCCTCAGGCAGACCGAAAGACTTCTTTTTTACGGTGAGCCGCAGGGAGAACCCGACTTGCGTCACGAAATTGCTGTCTATGCCCGCGAAACACGAAATTGTGTTTGCAGTGAAGAAAATATTGTAATCGGGGCGGGGGTGCAGACACTTCTCAACATTCTTTGTCCCATTGTAAAAAGCAGAAAAACTGTCTGCTTTGATGATTTGTCATATAAGCAGGGTACTGCGGTTTTTCACGATTACGGATTTCGTGTGACAGACAACAAAGAAAAAGGCAACATACTCTATACTTCACCCTCATACTCAACCCGTTGGGGAGAAACTATGAGTATTTCCGACCGATTTGAATTGGTGGATTTTGCAAGAGAAAACGGCAAGCTGATTATTGAAGATGACTATGGCAGTGAATTTCGTTATTTCAATCGCCCGACACCGTCACTTCAAGGGCTTGACGGCGGTGAAAATGTTGTGTATTTAGGCACATTTTCAAAGCTTTTATTGCCCTCAATCCGTATAAGCTTTATGATTTTGCCCACCCGACTTTTAAGCGAGTATAAACGCAGAAGTCAGCTTTATAATCAGACAGTTTCAAAGGCGGACCAGATAGCACTCTGCAGTTATATTCGCGATGGACACCTCTATTCTCAAATCAGAAAATCAAGAAAATTGTATGCACAAAAATCAAAGCTTCTTTCAGATTTGTTAATCGAAAAATTCGGCGAAAAAGCAGAGATTTTAAAAACTAATTCACCACTTTATGTTCGCTGTCGATTTAATATCGGACTGTCAACTGATAATTTTATTGAAGAAGCACATAAAAACGGAATAAGGTTGATTCCTGCCGAAGAAAACGAGCAACAGGCTGAAATTGCATTTTCGGTGTCAAGTATCAGCATTTCAAAGCTTCGCAGTGCCGTAAATTCTCTTTATGCACTTTTTTATAATTGTAAATAAGTACAAAAAATACACTTTAACAACAGAAATTATCTATAATACTAATAAATAGTGAAAAATAGCAAAAATTTTTAAAATTTTAATAGACATTTTGAACTTAGTCTGTTATAATTTTAACATATACTGTTCTGTCGAAAAATAGTATATTTACTGTGTTTCTTTTCGACACGGTATCAATACATTTTGGGGCGGGGTAACCCGTCATACATCTAAAAAGGAGGAAACCCACAAATGCTCAAAAAAATCAGTTCCATTCCCTTTAAGGGAACACCGGAGCAAGAAGCACAGCTTAATGCTGTAATTGAAGCAAATAAGGACGATAAGAGTATGCTCATGCATGTTATGCAGGAAGCACAGGCTATTTACGGCTATCTTCCTTATGAGGTTCAGGTAATGATTGCAGAGGGTATGGATGTTCCGCTTGAAAAGGTTTACGGCGTATCTACATTCTATGCACAGTTCTCACTTTCTCCCAAGGGCGAGTACAACATTTCAGTATGTCTCGGTACTGCTTGCTATGTTAAGGGTGCACAGGACCTTGTTGACAAGATTACAGAAAAGCTCGGCATTGGTCCCGACGAATGTACTGCTGACGGTAAATTCTCACTTGAAGCTTGCCGTTGCATCGGTGCTTGCGGACTTGCTCCCGTTCTCACAGTTAATGATGAGGTTTATGGTAAGCTCACAGGTAACGATATCCCCGGTATCCTTGAGAAGTACATGGCATAATGAGAGAGCTGTCTCTTAATATTCTTGATATTGCTCAGAATTCTATCACAGCAGGGGCTTCGCTTATCACAATTGAGATTGCTGAAGACACAGTTACCAAAGCTCTGCTTATCGGTATTTATGATAACGGTAAGGGTATGAGTGAGGAACAGGTGAGAAGTGTTATTGACCCGTTCTTTACAACAAGAACAACCCGCAAGGTTGGTATGGGAATTCCACTTTTCAAAATGGCGGCAGAGCAAACCGGCGGAAGCTTACAAATCAAATCGGAATTAGGTGTGGGAACTGAAGTTCGTGCAACCTTTAAAACCGACAGTGTTGATTTTACTCCACTTGGCGATGTTGCCGCAACGGTGCAAATGCTTATCTCAATGAATACCGACCGCGATTTTGTTTACCGCAGGTCAGTCGATGGCAGAGAGTTTACTCTTGATACCCGCGAGATTAAAGAAATTCTGGGAGATGTGCCCCTTGATGCTTATGAAGTATCACAGTGGCTTATCGAATTTATTAACGAAAACACACACGAATTATACGGAGGTGCGTAAAATATGAAAACTCTTGAAGAGCTTATGGCTATAAGAGAAGCAACAAAGCAGAGAATGACAGTTCGCGAAGATACAGGCGACGACGCAATCAGAGTTGTTGTTGGTATGGCAACTTGCGGTATTGCAGCAGGTGCTCGTCCCGTTCTCAACGCATTTGTTGAAGAAATCGCAAAAAGAAACCTTAAGGGTGTTCAGGTTGTTCAGACAGGCTGTATCGGTATGTGCCAGTACGAGCCCATCGTTGAAATTGTTCAGCCCGGCAAAGACAAAGTAACATATGTTAAAATGACTGCTGATAAGGTAGCAAAGGTTGTTAATGACCATATCGTTAACGGTAATCCTGTTGCTGAATACACAGTCAACGCTATTAAATAAGGAGGAAACATAATGTATCGTTCTCATGTGCTTGTTTGCGGCGGTACCGGTTGTACCTCTTCAAACAGTTCTGCAATCATTGAGGCTCTTGAGACTCAGATTGCTGAAAAAGGCCTCAGCGAAGAAATCAAAGTAATCAGAACAGGTTGCTTCGGTCTTTGTGCTCTCGGCCCCATTATGATTGTTTATCCCGAAGGAAGCTTCTATTCACAGGTTAAGGTTGAAGATATTCCCGAAATCGTTGAAGAGCATCTTCTCAAAGGACGAATTGTTACAAGACTTCTCTATGATGAGACAGTAACAACAGAAGAAATTAAATCACTTAACGACACAACATTCTATTCAAAGCAGCAGCGTGTTGCTCTTCGTAACTGCGGTGTTATTGACCCCGAAGATATCGACGAGTACATAGCTTATGACGGTTATCAGGCTCTTGCAAAGTGCCTTACAGAATACACACCCGAGCAGGTTGTTCAGGTTGTTAAGGATTCAGGACTTCGTGGCCGTGGCGGCGGCGGATTCCCCACAGGCCTTAAGTGGAGCTTTACAGCTGCTAACGCTGCAGACCAGAAATATGTAGTATGTAATGCTGACGAGGGTGACCCCGGTGCATTTATGGACCGTTCAGTTCTTGAAGGTGACCCACACTGTATTATCGAAGCAATGGCTATCTGTGGTTACGCAACAGGCGCTACTGAGGGTTATGTATATGTTCGTGCAGAGTACCCAATCGCAGTTAACCGTCTTCAGATTGCTATTGACCAGGCTAAAGAATATGGCCTTCTCGGTAAAAATATTTTCAATTCAGGCTTTGACTTTGACCTTCATATCCGTCTTGGTGCGGGCGCATTCGTTTGCGGTGAAGAAACAGCTCTTATGACTTCAATTGAAGGTAACCGCGGTGAGCCCAGACCC